>JAFGUL010000037.1 GCA_016938535.1 Candidatus Delongbacteria bacterium | reverse complement strand
AAGTATCGTGCTGAGCGGAAAAGTCTCTCTTTTAAGTATGTTGGCAAAAGTCAGTATTTTGCTACCCGGATGGTCATAAGTATCTCTAATTACATTGCTGGCGTGATCGTAGGACGAGACAATATTATCGAAAGCACCGTCATTAACACCGTCATAAACATCCAGCTTTAAAAGATTCCTGCTCTCGTTTATATCAGGCTTAAACGACATCGATCTGAGATTAAGCGCGTAAAAATGTTTTTGAGAATATTTGAGGGCGAATTCTGCTGATGAGAACTGTATAACATTATTAGGTGATGAGGGTGAGAATCTTAATGATATTTCACTGTCAACGATAGTCTTTCCTAATCCTGCGGCAATGTTCGCGATGCTTATATCGTGCTTTTCGTATCCGATCGGATAGTCATTAATAGATCTTGCAACACCTGAAAATGTAGGGTAAAACCGGCTGCCGTGTTTAGTGCCGGATATCCTCTGAATGATAACAGCCATTTTCTCTTCTTCAATCACATTCTTCGTTGCCTTAAGGTATTTTTTTGCACCCTCATAAAAAGTGGAAGCATAAACGCATTTCACCGCATCAGTAAGGTCTTTGAGCCTTTTGCCTGTATCTCTGGAATTGTTTGGGATCATATATGTAGCATAAATTCCTGCGAAGGGCTGATAATAAGAATCTTCAAGAAGGCTGGAAGATCTTACTGCCAGGGGATAATTATTGCTCGAGAGAAATTTCATCAGCTTCTCTTTTACCCATTCCGGCAGATCACATTCCAGGAACTTTTTCATTATAGCCGCATCGCTAGCATCCGAATATGCAGTATCATATAGTAAATTATCCGTCATGAATTCATTGAATACGTCTGTCGCAAGAACAACTGTCTGCGGAATGGATATCTCCAGTCCGTAATAGGAATAACTTTTCCGTTTCTTTTTAAGCACGCTGTCCATGAAAGCGAGGCCTCTGGCCTTACCACCGATAGATCCCTGTCCTATCCTGGCGAATCCGGACAGCTCGTCGAAATTTTCTCTGCTGAATTGTGCGATTATTCCCTTTGCGCTGCTTTTTCTGAAAACTCTTATCACCTCAACAAGATAATTTCTCAGATCTTCCATATTATCGAAATTCTCTATCTTCTGCGGTTTTAATATGTCCGCGAGCTGAAAAAGCGTTCTGGCTCTCAGCCATTTTGAAAAATGATTTCTCGACGCATGATATTTTATAGTTTCGCCGGGTACGCTCTTTAAGGCAAGATGAAGCTCTCTCAGATTAGATGCGGTTACTATGACCTTCCCAGTTTTCGTATCAATAAATCTGAATTCACCGAAACCGAAATTCACCTTAACGAAAGAACCTATTTTGTTCAGCAGTGTTTCGGACTGTTTGTTTATGAACCCCGCGTTATACTTTTCGGCCTTTTTCCTGTTCTGCTCAATCGATGACTGAACGAGAAGCGGAATATCCCTGTCATATTTGCGTATCTGGCCGCAAAGCCTGAAACCTGCTGATCTGTCCATACTGGAATTTTTCCCGTATTCAACATCGGTTATTACTCCCAGAACGTTCTTTTTATATTTTTTGTACAGAGAAAGGGCCTGCTCGTAATTGGTGGCAAGAAGTATTTTAGGCCTCCCTCTCATTCTAAGATTCTTCTGGTGGTCATTCAGGTCTTCGCTCATCACATGCAGGGTCTGTTCGAAAATGGTCTCATAAAGAACCGGCAGATAACTCGAATAATACCTGATCGAGTCTTCAACTAATATAATTACCTGAACGCCGGCTGTTGATATATCGTCATCGGCATTCATTTTGTCTTCGATCAATTTTATTATGGCGACCATTATCCCCATGTCGCCTAACCAGGAAAAGATATAATCCGAGGAAGCATGCTTTACCTCAATGTCGCTCAAAGTCAGTATCTTTCTCGAGAACGGCGCAAGAACGACCATAGGTTTTTCCGGAAATATTTTTTTTAAGTCCGAATTTATCTTAAAAGCGTTCCACGACCCGCTGTTGTGAATAGTAATAACAAGGTCAAAATTCTTTTTCTTCATAAGCGTAAGTGCTGATCTGTATGAATCTGCTCTGTTGAAATGCGGAGGGAACCTGAGGTGTAAAGATGAGTACTCGTTAAATACTCTTTCTTCTATTCTTCCGTCCTCCTCAAGCATAAAAGCGTCATATTCATTACAGATTAAAAGGATTTCAGATATTCTTCTCGACATCAGTTTTTCAAAAGACACCTGTTCTACATCGCTGAATATCATCTTATCCGGTTCTGATCTTTCAAATTTCACAGGCTTTCCCCGTTTTTTTTACTATTTAATCATAAAACTGCAGGAAATCAAGAACTTTATAAATGATTTGTTAGTTTCTTCAATTGCATAAATCATGAAAATCAATTATTTTTCGACCATGATAAGATCAGTATTTGTTAGCGATCTGCACGGAAGTAAATCCCGGTACAATAAATTGTTCGGAGAGATAACGTCTGCTGAACCCGAGGCGGTTTTTATCGGCGGAGACATACTGCCGTCAACATACAGGCATGAGAACCCGGAATATTTTTACAACAATGTAATACTGAAGGGATTCAGGTCGATGAAGAAAAAACTTAAAGAAAACTACCCTAAAATTTTCCTTATACTCGGAAATGATGACGGAAAGGTTTTCGAAGAAGATATACTTGACGCTCAGAAAGAAGGTCTCTGGGAATATATGCACAACAGGAGATATGATTTTAACGGCAGGAAAATATTCGGATATTCTTTCATTCCGCCAACCCCTTTTCTGCTGAAGGACTGGGAGAAATATGATGTGTCGAGATTTACAGACCCGGGATGCATATCGCCGGAGGAAGGAAGAAGATCCTATGACATTGAGCCTAATCTTGTTAAGTACTCAACGATAAGAAAAGATCTGGATTTACTGTTCGGCAAAGAAAATATCTCAGATTCAGTTGTTCTCTTCCACTCGCCGCCTTACAAAACAAATCTTGACAGGGCTGATCTTGACGGAAGGTACTTTGATTCCGTACCGCTTGATGTAAATGTGGGAAGTATTGCCATCAGAGAATTTATTGAAGAAAGACAGCCTCACCTTACACTTCACGGACATATTCATGAATCCCCGAGGCTGACGGGACAATGGAAAGACAGGATAGGAATCACGGAAATGTTCTCTGCTGCTCATGACGGAAAGGAACTCGCTATGGTGCTGTTCGACCTCGATGATCCAGAGGGTGCCGAAAGGATCATTTTCTGACAGGCTTCATCTGTAGCTGTCTTGCGGGATCTGTCAGAGCTCCTATCTTTATGGCATAAGAAGTTTTATTTTTTATATCCGTGTCACTTATATAATGAACATCCAGCAGTTTATCGACTTTATGACCTGTATTAAAATAATTTACTCTAGTGAGGCACTGATCCCAGCCTTCAAGCCAGTTTTCAAGATCTCTCTTCTGCCCTTCATCGCCCGTGAAATGCAGGATTATATCAATATCGCTCATGGCACCGGCAGTTGCGTTCTTGACGCTGCCGAAAAGATAGAACGCTTTTACACCGAACCTCTCAGGATCGAGCGACATTGCTATTTCCTGTGCATAATTGAACCTCCACTTCCAATGCAGGTCTGTCCTGTTCTTTTTAAATTCATGAGCAGAATTTTTCCTTTTCAGTGAAATCCTTCCAAGCGGATCACTGAAAACAGCCATCGCCTTCTGCTCGTCAGCATTCATAAATATCTGAATGTTCCTGCCGTCCGTAGCCTCCGCAATGTCAATGATCCTGACTACTTTCTCTATATCCGAGAACTCAGGGAGAACGTCAGGCAGATGATTTTTTGATCTGTTTATGAACTTCTCGTTGAAGAACGACTCCCTGTCATCCGGATACAGCGGAATATATTTAATATTAGCCTCGACCAGGTCCTGAAAAAAATGGGTTCCGAAAGACAGCTCCGGTATATACTGGTCTTTTTTCTTGGCTATTTCTATAATCGCGGCAGAATTATTAATATCCGAATAAGTGACATTAACACCAAGTTTAATATCGCCTCTGCTCCCCCATCTTCCCGGACCCATCAGAATGAACTGTCTTTTAGGCAAAATCTTGTTCAGCCTTCCTACGATCGTGCCGACTTTTAGAAGATCATTGTATGAAGGTACTTTCGAATATTCATCGGGATCAACATATACTATGTGGGTAATATCTGTGACATAACCGTTGGAGATGTGTTTGTCTGTCGAGAAAAGAATATCTTTTTTCGGTGTGCTCACAGGCAGCTCACCGGGCAGATTCTCTTCAGAAAAGCTCTGAGGTCTGCACTGCAGAATATAAAGATTGTTTCCGTCATGAGCGAATTCCAGATCGACGGCGGTCCCGTATTTTTCCCTGAAAATGTCGAGCAGCTTTTTTATATCTGAAACGACTTTGGATTTGGAGATGAGACCTTCGAAAGTCACAATATGGAACTTTTCCGAATAATCGTGCCCTATTGCCTTCGGGATCCTCAAATACTTGTCATCCACTTCTGAAACGATGTACTGGAGCATAGGATATTTGTTTCCGTATTTTTCATATACTTCTTTCAGCTCAACTGTTTCAAAATTCGACTTTTTCAGATTTATTACATCCGCACATCTCGGTGCGTACCTTATCTTTTCTTCGGTGGAAGAATTTACCATTATATCGGGTTTCCCCGGAGATATCATTACCGGATAATCATCAGAAATCCTGTCAACAGCCCGAGTTCCCAGACCCGGCACCATTCTGACAAGACCGTCGTTCCTTTCCAGTCTTGATGACCATCTGTATTCGTTCTTTCCGAAAGCGACCCCTGCAAAAGACGGCATAAAATAGTGACCTATCCTGTTACCTACCACTTCCTGTATTATTATACCCATTTCCTCAAGATAGTCGAGAAGCATATGCTCCTCTCTGTACTCAATGGGGTCCGGGCCGAAAGTCGATGCGTAGATCTCCGCTATCGCTCCGGTTAGCTGCTGAAGCCTTTCTTCCCTTGTTCCCGTATTCGTGATGAAAAGACTTTTGTATTTACCCGCAAAGCTTGTACCGAATCTGTCTTCCAGCAGACTTGAGCTCCTTACTATCAGCGGATTTTCTCCAAGGTCGTCAAGTGCGAGTGTCAGACCTTTTATCATGTCCGGCGGGAATGCTGAATTCTTAAAAACCTGAATGATATAAGGATATTCCTGCCTGATCTGGCTTATTTCCTTGTATTTCTGCTCAACTATATCCTGCAGACTGTTGTAATTCATGAACTCCAGAAGCCCGTCTGAAGTAATGTACCATGATCTTGGAAATCTTACTCTTGATCTCAGATCTTCGTCCTCGACCGAGTTCGCGAGTATATGTTCCGCCAGAAATAACCCGCTGCTTTTTCCGCCTATCTTTCCGTGGCTTTTCAACGGATGGATTATGTTCTTCATAAGACCGTTGAAATCATCTACTCTGACATGTTCTTTAGCTATGCTTATAAATGAGGGCTGATCTGTCAGGATCCTTCTGGTAAGAGCCACCCTGAAGCTTTTTGCTCTGGGCTTTGAAAGTTCAAGACCCTGTCCCGAAAGATGATGATATCGTTCGATCGCGTTCGATATATCTGATAGAGATGAACTGGTGTTCTCGAGAATATTTACCATGAAACCGGAGCGGTCTTCCTTGATCCATTTCTGTATACTCTCCAGTATCTCCTGTTCGCTTATATGTCTTGAAGCTATATCGAAAACATGGCTGCTCTTGTCTATCACATCGATCGTTTCGCCGACGGCCAGAGGAAAATTGCTTTCTTTGAACAGCTCTGTCTTCTTTTTGAAAGCAGGATTGAATTCCTCAAGGTATTTCTCGGCTTCAGTTATTCCGCTCAGGCATAGATAGTTAAGCATTTTCTGGGCAATATTTACAAGAAGCCTCGGATCGGTCCTTTTAAGCAGATCAAGTATGACCCACCATTCGCTTTTTTTCTCTTTTATTCTGATCTGACCTTCTTCAAAAACAGATTTAAGCTGTATGTGAAGAAGATACATCGCGAACTGGTCAGCTATAGAATCAAGAAGCTTCCTTTCGTCTTTTAAAAAAGGGCCTTCATCTTCCAAAGGTCTTTCTTCAGTATAATAAACGACAATAGAACCGATCTTTTCATCCCGTGATCTGATCGTCGATGATAATTCCCATTCAGTTTCAGGAAAACTCCTGTCATAATATTTCTTCCCTGACAGAATGATTTGAGAAGTACATACGTCGGGATATTGAAAACCCAGCGGAAGTATCTTTATTATCCTCATACATACATCTTCCAGACTCAGACTCTGATCGTTGAGGAGTTCCTGCACCTGATAAATGCACTTTATTTCTTTCGCCCTTTCGCGAAGATCCTTTATCAATTTTCCGAGTGATTCCTTGTTACCCATTATTTTCTCTGACAGTTTATTTTATTATACCCTTTCCTGTTCTTCCGTCGACTTTGATCAAAACAGGTCCGGATGATCTGACCCATGCCACATTTTCGCTTTCTTTTATGAGCTTCATTTTATTTAATTTTTCCCAGTTGATCTCACGCTCGTAGTAGCAAGGTACTGAAAGATAGTTGACTCCAAAGCTGGTCATATTATGGAAAAAATGAGACCCCTGGCTCAGTTCAACGTTCATATTAGGCAGTCCGGACTCAATAATAGTATGTACATTTGATATCTGCCCCCAGTCTACAGGTATACCCAGCCAGTGATCGGAACTTCCCCACCTTCCGAAGCCGATGAGTATGTATTTCCTGTTCATCTCCGTCAGCATCGAATTGAATTTGCCTATCTCTGAGGCTATCTTTTTAGTATTCCTGGCATCAAACCTGTCGGGTTTTACATATAAAATATCAGTTATTTCGTCCGACATTCCGTTCCCTAGAGCGTACTCTGTAGTCACGATGTTATCAGGATCGCCTGACTCATTTTCAGATATCTCGATCTTTGCATCAGAAACGACCATAGGTCTGACCTGGAGAAGCCCGAACCTGCCTTCGGCATTATATCCTTCACCTGAAACAGTGATCGCGAACTCTATCTCAACAGGAGTACTGAATTTATTTTCACAAATTTTCAGAAGATCTTTTACTAGATCGTTAACCGGAAGAAGCTCCAGATTCAATAAAGGCGCAAAATTTATGACCCTGGGACCGTCAGTGCCTGTTCCCGGTGTTATCCTTCCGGAATCTGTTACTGTGGACGCACTCATTCCCAGAGACGAATCTTCTTCTGCCGCTGTAATGCTGCTCAGCCTCATGAACTCAGTTTCATTTATAGGGTCAAATTCTTCAGGTTCACTTAAAATTATATGCCAGAATTCTGTTTGAGTATTTTTCAGTATCTCGCTTACAGAACCGAACGGAGGGGACTGCGAAGGGTCCTGAGGAGAATATGTCCATGAAAGTCCGCCGTCAACTATCGTT
>JAFGUL010000036.1 GCA_016938535.1 Candidatus Delongbacteria bacterium | reverse complement strand
GAAATCCTGTAGATCCCGTCTTCGGTTATCCTTACTTTGGCCCATTTTGTTTTTCTGTCAAGAAAGGTTCTCACGATTTCTTTTCTGTACCTTACGGGATTGTTCTTTGCGATATTTAGATTGATAATCTCTTTTTCAACCGCATTTGCAGGTTTTGAAAGTTTCATTGCTTCATTTTCAAAGGCTTTCTTAAATTTAACTGATACTGAAATATCTTTGTATAGAACTGCTTTTTCTCCTCTGAAGATCAGAGGGCGGATAATGATTTTATATATTTCCATACCGTTCATGCGTCCTGCATAGATCAGTTCTGCAGGGGGAAAGTCTGAATCTTTCCTTTTTTCAGGTTCGACAATAACGGGAGAAATTATCCCTTGAGAACCTTTTTCAAATTTCTCTGCAGGGACAAGCTCTTTTTTATTAAATTCCGTAATATCTGAAACTGAGAAGATAATTCCCGGTTCACCGTTCTCAGGAGCCGCGAAATAGAATGTTTTCTCATAGTATCTGGTTTCCGGGTACTGACCTGCGGGAATATAATCTTCGCCGGGAAGGACCCTTGTGTAAGATGTGCTTCCGGACCTGATCTTCCCGAACCTGACCTCACCGCTGATATTCTCTCTGATGCTCAATCCGTTACGGTCATAATTTACACTCAGAGTTTCGGCCTGCAGAAAAAATACAAATATAAATATCGCGAGCACTGTTTTCTTTATCAACGGGAGCCTCCTTTTATCTGTTCAGAAGTCTTGCCGAACCTTCGTTCTCTGCTCTGATAGTCAAGAATAGCTTTGATATAATCCTCTTTTCTGAACTCCGGCCAGTATTTTTTGCTTATGTATATTTCGGTATAGGCACATTGCCATAGAAGAAAATTACTTATTCTCAGCTCTCCGCCGGTCCTTATAAGAAGTTCGGGATCAGGAGCTTCTTTTGCGTACAAATACTGCCTGAAATCTTCTTCGGTGATATTATTTCTTCCTTCTTCGAGCATTGTATTGACAGCCCTGATTATCTCTTCTCTTCCTGAATAGCTGATCGCGAGCATCAGTGTCATTCCTGTGTTCTTTGAAGTCTCCGATACTACCCCGTCAAGGGATCTTGCGGCCATATCCGGGAGCTGTCCGAGTTCGCCTATCGGTATCACTCTTACATTTTTTTCCATCAGAGAGGTGATCTCATTTGAGATAGTGCTTACAAGAAGCGACATCAGACAGTTTACCTCAAATTCCGGACGGTTCCAGTTCTCCTTCGAGAAAACATACAGAGTTAAATACCTGACACCCAGATCAACCGAACCTTCAATTATGTCACGGGCTGAATTAACACCCTCATTGTGACCGTTCACTCTGTCCATGCCCCTTTCTTTTGCCCATCTGCCGTTCCCGTCCATAATAACGGCCACATGCTGAGGTATCCTGTCTGGGTTTATCGGATATTTCTCAAAAATTTCCAGATTCATTTCATTCCCGGTTTGATTGTTTTAACCTATTGTACTTGCACCTTTAAAAAAAGTTTAAAAAAAAAGCAGGCTACAAAACCTGCTTTAATTCCGATACAGCAATAATCTATTGAGCCCCGTATTTTGAAGCGTCTTTAGCTCTTCCTACCTTGACGAGAGCTACCTGCATGTAATACGATACTTTATTTTTAAAATCATCGTCAAATCCGTCGTATCTGGGCTCGATCAGTTCAACAACCTTCTGATAATCCTCTTTCTCGTTATAGAACATAGTAAGGAAATAGACGGTTTCTGTATCGTCAGGATTTATAGTAATGATCTTTTCAAAATTCCCGATCGCTTTATCCAGCTGATCATTGCTCTTGAAAGCTATACCCTGATTGAAAAGGACATCTACATTTTCCGGTTCAAGTTCAAGCATTCTGTCATATAAAGGGAGTGCTTTATCATAATCTTTTTTTGTTTCGTGGTATTTAGCTATCTGAAGCAGAGCTTCTTTGTTCTGAGGATCGTATTCAAGCACTTTGTTCAGCATTTCAAGAGATTTCTCCTCATCGCCCATTTCTATATATATGTTAGACAGGTTCACATAAGCTGAAAGCATATTTTTCATGTCATTCTCAGGATCGGCGTGCTTAATTGCGTCGTTGAACATTTCAATGGCTTTTTCTTTGTTCCCGAGCTGTAGATATATCATAGCGATTATGTCTTTTGTTATGAAATCATCTCCCTTGAGCTTGTCGGCGAGTTCCAGGTCGTTCAAAGCTGATTCCATGATCTTCTGCGCAGCTTCGGGCTCGACGGTAATAAGAGGTACTGCTTTGTTGAATTTTTCATTTATCCCTGTGGACCTTAATGAACCGAAAGCACGAAGCGACAGATTATCTCTGTTCTCTTTCTCGTATTCCGGATCAATAGATTTTACTCTTTCAAAGCTCTGATACATTTTTTCCCAGTTCTCTTCTTTCGAATGTACATATCCTTCAAGATATGCGGCTTCGACATTATTTGGATCCTGCTCAAGAACCATCGCAAGTTCCTTTTTTGCTTTCTGGAAATCATCTCTGTTCATACTAATCTTAGCTTCAGTCAGATGAGGGTTTGTAGGTGCGCAGCCTGTAAAAAACAAAGCTGTTGCCAGGACTGCTGCCAGAATTACTACGATTTTTTTCATTTTGCACTTCCTTAATTTAGTTAATTCGTTAGCGTGGGAATATAGCTCTGTAATCTTTTTTAGTCAAGTAAAAATACTGTTTTCAATTTGCTCCAGCAATTGTTATATTTGATGTGAATCCGGAAAAAACGGAATGAAATTTGAATTAAGGAGAATATGGAACTTAATAAATTCGAAGAACTTGAAAAGATCAACATGACTGTCCCCGAAGTAAAAACAAAACAAAGGCTGGACAAATACATTTTTTCGTTTATCAAGAACATAAGCAGGAACAAGATCCAGAATCTTATCGACAGCGGACAAATTACAGTGAACGGGACCGGAGTAAAAAGCAATTACAGGATTTCAAAGAACGACAAGATAGAAGTTAACATACCCAGGAATCCAAAAAATGAGATACTTCCTGAAGAGATTGCTATCGATTTTGTTTATCAGGACGAATACCTAGCTGTTATAAATAAACAGGCCGGACTGGTCGTTCATCCGACTTATTCTACACTTGACGGGACCCTCGTAAATGCCCTTATGTTCCATTTCGGTGATGAATTATCTTCTGTAAACGGTGAAATGCGGCCGGGGATAGTTCACCGGCTTGATAAAGATACTAGCGGTCTTATGGTGGTGGCAAAAAACGATCTTGTTCATAAACCTCTATCCGAACAGTTTGCGGACAAGAGCGCATCGCGCGAATATATCGGCATATGCATAGGGAAACTTAAACTTTCCTCAGGAAGGATCGAAACATTTCTTAAAAGGTGGCAGAAAGACAGAAGAATAGTGGTCGTATCAAAATACGACGGTAAAAGGGCAGCCACTAATTATGAGGTCATTGAAGAGTTCAATAAGTTTTCCCTGGTGAGATTCAAACTTGAAACAGGAAGAACACATCAGATAAGGGTTCACATGAAACACCTCGGGCATCCGCTTTTCGGAGATAAAACATACGGCGGTGATAATCTCAAATTTATCAACCTGCCGAAGAATCAGACGAACAGGCTTAACCAGATGCTTGAGATACTTCCCAGACAGGCTCTGCACGCCAGAAGACTTGAATTCTTTCATCCGGTATTCAGAAAAAGAATGAGCTTTGAATGTGACCTGCCTGAAGACATGAAAGAAATAATTGATTTGATCAAACTTTACGATTATTAGAAAATTTAGGATTGCAAAAAAATGATTTTCAAACTATATTTGACAGCTTTGAAATAAAGAAGGAGGCGGGTCTGAAAAACCCTGACAGATGATGAAATTCAATTCTCTTTTAAAAAATACGGCAGCAATATTTTTCATCTTGACGGCTTTTTCTCTTTTTCCAAAGGAGATAACCGATGAAAACGGCAAGACATGCCATACAGTGAAAATTGACGAAAGTATGGTCGAGTTCGTTATGATCAAAGGAGTGAGCGTTCTCATGTACAAGGATTCAGACATGAGAGAAGCTATACTTAGTCTGAAAAACAAAACCTTTGCCCAGTACCTCGACAGAATAGGAAAAAATGTAAAGGTCAGGGTTTCAGACGGAATAAACCCTCCTGCAGAAGGCTGGATCACCCGGTTCCAGATCTACGACAGTAAGGGAATTCCCGCATTTTTTTACGGTGAGCCTTTCCGGATGGAAGATGACAAAAGCGATGTTGTTAAAGATATTGAGCTCGATCAGATCGTGTGGATAATTAAAGATGTAACAAAACTCTATTACCAGCCTACACCTGAAAGTGATTATAAATACGAGATATATTTCGGTCTCAAACTGGAAGTCAAAAAGCAGAGAGGGGATTACTATTTCGTTATGATATACAACAGCATCCTCAAAGAATACAGACCGGGATGGGTCAAAATCGAAGACACCGGAACATTCGATTACTTCCTCAAAGAATATGAGAGGAGGAAGGAGGAATATGATAAAGAGATCAGGATACTCGATAAAAAGATCTCTGAACAGCAGAAAATCTTTGACAGCCTGAATAAGGATGTAAGCTCTCTTGAGAACAAGAAAGATGAATACTATTCTCAGAAGTACATGCGGCTTCAGAAGATAGACGACCTTAAGGCAAAGAAAAGAGAAAGAATGAATGAAGAGCAGCGGCAGCGCCTCGATAAAATCGAAGAACTCAAGTCAAGTATTGCCGGTCTTGACACTCTTTCGATGACTCTCGAAAGTGAAATTAAAGGGCTTGAAACATTCATTTCTAAAGTAAAAACAGAGGTTGAGGACGAGGAGATCAAGATATCTGTTTACAGAGAAGTACTCAATGATCTGAAGTCAGGCAAAATGGATGTAGCAGCTGCTATTGATGAGGTAAGCGCAACGAAAGGTGATCTTGGGGAAGTTGAAGAATCTTTATCTCAGAAAATCGAGATCGCTCAACCGGATGGCGAAGATGAAGATCCGTGCAGGGACCTTAAAGGCGACCTTTCTTCCAAGATGACCGATTTCGAAGAGGTCAGGAATAAAATGAGCGGACCTTTGAGTAAAGAAGAGTATGACATGTATTACGAAGTATATCTTTCTATCTGGAGCGAGATAGGAGAGCTGAAAAAAGAAGTTGCTGAGTGTGAAACATATTCAAAGAACAAGCATATAGCTCTGTATAATGAAGCTCTGAGAATGAAGAAAAATTACGATTATGATCAGGCTCTCGAACTGCTTCTCGAAGCCGTAGAATGCAAGCCTGATTTTGATGAAGGCTATTATCAGACAGTACTGGTACTTTTAGAGCTGGACGATGATAATTCTATCGATAAATACATTGAAAAGATTTCAGATCCTCAGAAAAAAGGGGTGGCATACAGCAGAAGAGCTTCTGCCGTGAAAGACAGATATCCTGAAAAAGCGATAAAATATTATGAGAAAATGGCGAAGAGCTATAAGCCTGATCTAGCTTTTTATTATATAGGACTGATCTATCTCGAGAAGCTCTCTGATTCAACTAACGGGATCAAGTACCTGAAGAAATCAGTGGAAATAAATTATGAAGATCCGAGAACTCTCGAAGCCCTCGGGGCGGCGTACATGGAGCTTAAGCCTTCAAAGGGTCAGAGCAGGGACGAATTTGTAAATCAGGCTGTTGATTATTTTGAAAAAGCTTTCAGAAATGCGGACGGTTACAGGAACATAGATGTGCTTAGCGCAAGATTGAGTCAGGCTTATAATGCTCTCGGAAAAGCGACAAGTGCAGATAAATATGCGGATATTGCACTCGAGAATACAAGACAGAACCCTTTCGGACTGGCGCATCTCGAGAAAGCGAAAGCTCTTATAAAGATGGATAAAAAATCAGACGCGAGAAAACATCTCGAAAAAGCCCTTAAGGACCTGAGCGTTAAAACTCAGGCTGAATACTGGCTGAAAGAGCTTGATAAATAGATTTTAAAAAGGAACTGAACTTATTATGAAGATCGTTGATCTACCTCAGCTGAAGGACATCCCTGTCTCTATGACCCTCGGGTCTTTTGACGGTCTTCACAGAGGCCACTCGGAACTCCTTGAAAGATTAAAACAGGTCTCATCATCTTCAGGATCAGGATCCCTATTAATGACCTTCCATCCCCATCCGAGACAAGTTATTGATACTGACTTCAACTTAAAACTTCTCAATACAAAGGAAGAGAAGATCGAAAAGCTAAAGGAGCACGCCCCTGATTATCTTCATTTTATAAATTTTACAAAAGAATTCTCGGAAATGAGTTTCTCCTGTTTTTATGAGCAGTATATTCTTGCCAATCTGAATTTGAAGTCAATTGTTGCAGGATCAAACCATGTTTTCGGAAAAGGCAGAATGGGCGGAAGTAATTTCCTGTCGGAATTCTGCAGACATCACTCGATAGATCTTCAAGTGGTCGGGCCTGTAAACTATCTGGATAAAAACATATCCAGTACAAGGATCAGGAACTCCATTTCCGCCGGAGAGATCGAAGATGCCAACAGTATGCTCGGATACAACTATTCATTTAAGGGAGAAGTTGTCAGAGGGAGCGGAACAGGCACTAAAATAGGATTCCCGACAGCTAATCTCAGTTTGAAGAATGTTGAGAAAGTAATACCGGGCAAAGGGGTCTATCTGGTTTCTGTATGTGTTTCCGGCAGGAAATTTTTCGGTCTGTCCAACATCGGCAATAAACCGACTTTCGGAAATTTTGAACCTGCGATAGAAACGAATATCTTCGGGTTTGAAGGCGATCTTTATGGGAAAGAGATAAATATATTTTTCATTAAAAAGCTGAGAGATGAGATAAAATTCGGTTCAGCGGAAGAACTTGGATCTGCAATATCTCACGACAGGGAAAGAGCGGACTCGATCATTAAGGACTTGGAGCATGTCAGATGAAGATCGTGGTAATGTCCGATACGCATTTCAGCAGAAATTTCTCTCTCGGTGCGGAATTGCTCGGCGAGCTTGATGATTGCTCTCTAATAATACATTGCGGAGATTTCGTCAGCAGAGAATTCTACGATTTTCTCAATTCGACCGGCAAACTTAAAGCCGTCAGAGGAAATAACGACCATTCGCTGTCCGATATTCTTCCTTCAGAGTTGAAGTTCAGTTTTTCCGGCCATGATTTTGCGGTCACACACGGACATTTAATATCGAAAAGCAGACTTCACCTTAAATATCCCGACTCTGACATAATAATTTTCGGTCACGATCACCACCCTTCAATAGAGTATTTTGAAAAAATGATGATCCTGAGTCCCGGGAGCGTTACGCATAACCGATATGTAGATTACAATTCATTTATGACCGTCAGCATTGAAAATGATCAGAAACCGGTTGTTGAAATTATAAAGATCCATTGAGGTGCCTTATGTATGAATTTACAGAAAAAGATATTCAGAAGCTTCAAGATCACGGAATAAGTCCCGAAGAAGCATCTGCACAGATAGAAAAACTTACAAGCCCTCCACCTTTTGCTGATATTATTTCTCCTGCAACACCGGCCAACGGCATAAAACAGCTTTCTGAAGAGGATAAGATACATTTATTGAAATTATACAAGCATTCTAAATCAATCGGGAGATTTTCAAAGTTCGTTCCTGCATCCGGAGCAGCAACGAGAATGTTCAAGGACCTCATCATTTCACTCGATTCAGGACTCAATGAGAATGCAAAGATCACAATGAGAGAACTCAGAACTCTGCCTTTCTTTGAAGACCTCAACAATGTTTTTCTGTCAAGAAATCTGGATATCGAGGCTGTTATCCGGGATGAGGACTGGAATGAGATAATTGAATGTATCCTTTATGAAAAGGGGCTGAATTATTCGGCTAAGCCCAAAGCGCTTCTTAAGTTCACCAGATACGAGGGTTATTCTAAAACTGCGCTCGAGGAACATATTTATGAAGCCAGGAACCTCTTTCTGAGTGAGGACAGGAGCCTCAGGCTGCATTTTACATTTCCCGA
This sequence comes from Candidatus Delongbacteria bacterium, assembly GCA_016938535.1. The sequence continues at coordinate 4,301 of JAFGUL010000036.1, read as the reverse complement.
AGATTTTATAAAAAAAGCCGAAGAAGTGGTCTCAGTGGTCAGAGAGGAATTCCCGTCAACTATACTGACTGTTGATTTCTCTGTACAGAAATCGAGTACCGACACATTAGCAGTATATGAGGACGGAGAGCCGGTAAGAGATGAGCACGGTGATCTTGTTCTTAGGCCTGGCGGGCATGGAGCGCTTATAGAAAATCTTAACGAAACGGATGCTGACATCGTGCTCATCAAGAATATTGACAATATTGTAAATAAAGATTACAGGGATACATCCGATGAGTACAATATGCTCCTCTGCGGTTATCTCATAGATATTGAAGATAAAATTAAGTTCTTTACCGATAATATTGACACTTTTTCATTCGATATTGCCTCTCAGGTGAACACATTTCTGAAAGAATATTTTAAAACCGATATAATGGACGACATTCAGGGGATGAAACTGCCCGAGATGAAAAAATATATTTATGATTACCTTAACAGACCTCTAAGAGTGTGCGGCATGTTGAAAAATACGGGCGAACCGGGCGGCGGACCATTTTTTGTCAGAAATAAAAAGGGAACATCGCTGCAGATAGTGGAATCATCACAGATAAATATGAAGGATCCCGAAAAGAAAAAGATATTCGAAAATTCAACTCATTTTAATCCCGTCAATATCGTATGTACACTTAAAGACAGAAAAGGCAAAAAGACAGATCTGAAAAAATATATTGATAACGATTCCTATTTCATATCAGATAAAACATACGAAGGAAAAAACATTAAAGCTCTGGAGCTGCCCGGACTCTGGAATGGAGGGATGTCGGACTGGCTTACGGTTTTTATAGAAGTGCCTCTTGAAACATTCTGCCCGGCTAAAACAGTGAACGATCTTCTGCGTAAAGAAAGATACCCCAAAGATATTTTAGAGGCCCGGTAAATGTTCTATAAAACACGCAGATATAATATTGTTTTCCTGCTTCTGCTGCTTTTCAGAATGTCGGCGCTGGTTTTTTATTCGAATCCGGACGATCAGTCGAAATATGTCGGGAACGGACTTTATCCTGAGAATAAGTTCACAAAGAAGGTACCTTTAAACACAAACTGGCAATTTCTGATCGAGGGCGAGGACGAGTGGAAAGATATATATATTCCTTCGGCCTATGATAATTTCGACAATAATAAAAAGATATACTTCAGGACAAATTTCTTTCTCGGGGGTGCAAAATCCGCAGACAGGAATTATAAACTGGTCTTTTACGGTATAAATTACAAATGCAATGTTAAAGTAAATGATATTTTCATAGAGAATCATTCCTCTCTAAATTCTTTTGAGATCAACCTTGACAAGAATCACCTCAATTTTTCCGCTACGAATACGCTTGTAATAGAAGTGAACAACAAGCTTTTGCAAAGCACGATCCCTTCTCTGATGCAGGTGGACGGATGGAGAAATTACGGCGGGATATTCAGGGATGTTTACCTGGTCATCACTTCACAGATTTACATATCGAACACCGATATTAAGTACTATTTCAACAGCGACTATTCAAAGGTGAACGCGGAAATTATCTCAGAGGTCAATGACAATAATTACATCAGGGTCTCCGAAGAAGACTCTGTGAGATACGAAAACAGCATCTATGCTTACTACGAAATAAAAGATATAGGTTCCAACTCTGTAATAATGACATCCGAGAAGAAAAATCTGAGTATCCGCAGATTTGAAAATGACCAGGTAAAATTTGATCTTGAGATATCCTACCCTAAGCTCTGGTCGCCTGAAGAACCGAATCTTTATATGTGTTCGGTTTATCTCGGCAGGATCAATGACATAGGAAAAGAAACTGATTTCAACCGTTATGATCTGAACTTCGGATTCAAGGACCTCAGGATCATGGAGAACAAATTCTACCTCAACGGTCAGGAATATTTTATTAAGGGTGTCGCAAGATATGAAGATGTCAAGAATATGGGAAACGCTATAACTTATTCCAAAATGAAGAATGAAATAGAGAGGATCAAGAATCTGGGATCCAACACTCTTTACTGCAACGGATATGCACCTCACCCCTATATAATGGATCTATGCGATAAATACGGTATTTTCATTCTTCTCGAGATACCTGTCAATTCCGCACCCACTTCCTCTCTCAGAAACAAGGATTTTATAAGCCAGTCTCTTGAGATCCTGGACAGAACACTTAAAAGGGACAAGAACAGGGTCAGCCTTTTTGCTCTCGGTCTCGGATTCGGTTATAATGTTTTTGATCTTCAGGCTGTGGATTTCATCAAAGACCTTTCTGACAGATCAAAAGAGATCAACGACGAGATCTTTACCTTTATTACTTCAGAATATACCGATTATGAAGAGTATTACAAGATAACGGATTTCAATGTTATAATGCTCAATAATTATCTCCCCGAAGAAGAAATAAGGACGCTCGCTGACAAGATCGGGAAAAAGGCTGAACAAAAAACCGTAATTGTGAACAACAGGCTCAGCAGAGTTTACCCGGGGAACCAGAACGGATGGGACGATCCCTACAGCGAACCCGCTCAGGCAAAAAAAATGCTCAATTCCTACGAACTGATATTAAGTGAAGATAATGTTTCGGGTATAATTATTGACTCTTTCAGGGATAGAAGAAGTGATGTCACTCTTCTTACGAACAAGCCGGGAGATGACCTTCATATTCTCAGGAACGGGCTCATAGATTATGAAGGGAGCGAGAGGCTTTCTTTCAGGGTGCTCGATGCTCTTTTCAAGAACAGATCAATACCCGCACTGGCCAAAGGGGAATACAGCAAACCCGAAGTGAATCTGTATTTTATTGTCGGTCTTTTACTTACATTATTGTATCTTTACATGACAAAAAGAGAGCATTATCTTCTTATAAACAGTGTAAGAAGTTTAAAAAATCCGGATGCTTTCTTTATTGATATCAGGGACAGGCGAATAACACAGTTCCTGCCGGCATTTTTTATAAGCGTTCTTTCAGCCTACGGTATCTCGGCAGTATTCTCAACTATATTTTATTCGTACCGTCAGGAGGAAAAATTCGATTTTTTCCTCACATATTTCATCAGGAATGACCTGCTTAAGAAATTTTTGGCTTTCAGTTCATGGGAACCTGCGCTTTTTATTATTTCGTCAATACTTTCTATAATGATAGCACTGTTTTTCACTTCATTATTTATTAAATTTCTCTCTCTGTTCTTCAACACAAGATATTCATTTCCGATCGCAGTTACAATGGTAATGTGGAACGCAATAGTTTTTCTTCCTTTTGTTCCCCTTTCTGCAGTATTCTTGAGAATTTTCACACCTATGTCCGTCAAAGTGGTTCTGATACTTTTCGTATTCTGTCTGTTGTGGTTTTTCATAAGAATATTCCTTATTATGGCTATATCTTTTAAAACGACAGTAAGAAAAGTAATTTGGATAAATTTTTTAATTATTCTGTCGTTATCGTTTCTTTGGGTTTACTTTTACGACATTAATATACCAAAGATCATATATTTCTTCCATATAATGAATATTTTATAAAATAAAAAAGGGTGGTTAAACCACCCTAAGTCAGAATATATAAACATCAGATATACTGTTCATCCTCGAAATACCATTCGTTATAATGCTCAATTGATTTGATCGCTGTTGCAGCGTCTCCGCATGCGGTTATTATCTGTCTCTGCTTTTTGGCTATGATGTCCCCCGCGGCAAAGATCCCCGGCACATTGGTTCTCATTTCAAGATCGGTAATTATGTACCCGCTCTCGTCTTTAGCGATCATACCGGGGATAAATTCTTTTCCCGGAATATAGCCGACAAAAATAAATATTCCGTCAGCTTTGAAATCGATTATTTCAGAAGTCTTAAGATTTTTTATCTTAATATTCTGAACGGTCGGGTTGCCTTCTATAGCTTCGACGACACTGTTCCATATAAAATCTATCTTCGAGTTCTTGAATGCTTTTTCCTGAATTATCTTGGTCGCCCTGAGCTTGTCGCGTCTGTGAACGATAGTTACTTTAGATGCGAACTTTGTAAGGAACAGTGATTCTTCAACAGCTGAGTCTCCCCCGCCGACAACCACAATATTCTTGTCTCTGAAAAAAGCGCCGTCACATGTTGCACAGTATGAAACGCCTTTTCCGATATGCTCTTCTTCGCCGGGACATCCAAGTCTTCTTGGATTTGATCCTGTTGCTATAAGGATAGATTTTGTAGTGAATTCTCCTGAATCTGTCTTTATCGTGTGCCCTTTCGTGCCTGCTCCAACATCTATCGAGAGAACTTCCTCGCTTCTGATATCAAG
>JAFGUL010000218.1 GCA_016938535.1 Candidatus Delongbacteria bacterium | reverse complement strand
GCATTCGGTCATATTTCCCACCCTGCAGGCTTCCTCTCTGATGGCCAGAAGCAGATTGATCCTCTTGGGGTTGCTGAACGCTTTAAAAACAGGCGCCAGTTTCTCATGATTTCTCATGTATGCTTTTTTCTTCTTATCATTCTTCATGTATCATCCTCCCGTTTAAAAATGTTTTATAGTGTATGGAACTGCTCTTTCTCAGCATCGCCGACACTCCGCAGTACTTTGTCATAGAAAGTTCCACAGCCCTGTTTATCTTCTCAATATCAAGATCATCTCTGCCTTTAATATAATATTCGAGGAATATCTCTTTATAGACCTTCGGATGATCCTCGGTCTGAGTTGCGTCTGCGGACATCGTAAATTCTTCATAATCAACGTGCATTTTTTTCAGGATCGAAGCTATATCCATGCCGCTGCAGCCCATTAAGGCACCGAGCAGAAGTGCTTTAGGCGAAGGTCCGCTGTCGTTGCCGCCGTGCTCTTTTGTGGTATCAACCGTATATTTGTGACCGAACTGGTCAATTTCAAAAGAAAGGTCACCCGTCTGTTTTGCCGTTACTTTCATCTGCGTCTCCTTTTTTTTTGCATACGAACAAACCTGAGATAATATAGCCGAAGAAAGTTCCGTAAAACACCGAGCCCCACGGGCTGGATGTTATGGCTCATCCCCCGCCGTTACAGCCGATGTAGTAATAATACGCGTATCCCGTCAGGCCTCCGGCTATGGTCAAAACTATTTTAATTACAGTATTCTTCAAATTATACCTATTTTTTTCCCGGCTTTATATCTTCGGTTTTTATTTCTGATCTGAAATATTTCACCAGTATTTCCGTTATCTGCTCCTTGTTCCTGAGACCCACAAAACCGTCAACAGGCTTGCCGCCGATAAAGATGCCCACGGTCGGGATCGATCTTATTCCGTATGCTGCAGCTGTTTTGTTGTTATTATCTACATTGAGCTTTGCGAACTTCATTTCAAGATGATTTTCTTCAGCCAGTTCTTCGATGATCGGCCCGAGAGTTTTACACGGACCGCACCATGGAGCCCAGAAGTCAACCAGTACTGCCTGTTCCGACTTCAAAACTTCAGCTTCGAAATTCTCATCACTAAGTTCCGTTATATATTTGTTCTCTGCCGAAAGAGATAATAAGGTAATAAGCATCAGCAGCGTCAGTATTTTTTTCATTTTATTTCCCTATTTCTTTATGTATTTGTCTAGTTTGGCTCTGATATTGGCTTCCGGATGAGCTCCAATCAGACCGTCAACTACTTCTCCGTTCACGAATATCATCATAGTCGGAATAGACTGAATTGCGTATTTGGAGGAAGTAACCCTGTTCTCATCCACATTCAGTTTGGCTATTTTGAATTTTCCCTTATACTCATCCGCAAGTTTGTCGATAACGGGTCCGACCATTCTGCACGGTCCGCACCATTCCGCCCAGCAGTCAACAAGAACCGGTATTTCAGATTTTACTACCTCTTTCTCAAAGTCCGCGTCTTGTACGTGTAATGCTCCCATCTTTTTCTCCTGTCATTATTTTATTTCAAGTTTAGCGTTGCTCATATGTAGTAAATTTACTATTATTATTTAGCAAAGTCAAGAACTATTTTCACGATTTTTTCAAAATTATGAGCATTATGCGTAAATATTATAAATCGGGATTTATTTTTTACTATTTTTAGGTTTATCTACAAGATATTTGTCCAAAATCGCATTCAGATCTTCTTCTGGGTCAACTTCCTCGTACCTTTCAGTTTCCTCGCCTTTAATAAAGACCAGAAGCGTAGGTATCGATTTTATGTTGTACTTCTCTCCAAGCGGCTTATTTTCGTTATAGTTCAGCGTGCCCACTTTGAATCTGCCGGCATATTGATCGGCCAGATCGTCAATTAGAGGATCTACCACTCTGCACTGAAAACACCAGTCCGCGCATACATTGACAAGCACGGGCATTTCCGACTTTATTACTTCTTTTTCAAAATTTTTCATGTTCAGTTTTTTTGCGCCCATAAATATCTCCGTTTTTAATGATCTTCTGTTTTACATGAGAAAAATAAAACAAATTTATTTGGATTGCAATGACAGAGAATTTTTATTATCCTTTATTATAATTAATGTCCCCGGGAGGATAAGTATGAATTATAGCCGTTTTACGACCTTTACTTTCCTGATCGCTTTATTGATCTCATGCTCGAAAAACGAAACAATGACCGTCGTTGAAAAGGACGGTATTAAGCACTATCAGAACCGCAATATACCTGCAGATCCTGAACTGAAATTCGTTACGGACGGCAAGATCACTATATCAGGGAACAACGAAGACAGTCTGAAGTGTTTTCTGGCTTCAACGGACCTTGAGATCGACGATGAGGGCAACTACTATATTTTCGACCCCAGAAAACAGAAAATATTCAAGTTCGACCCTGAAGGCAATTTTATGCTGAGTTTTCTGGGACGGGGTACCGGACCGGGAGAGACAGACGGCGCCCAGGATATAGCCATTGTAGGCGATTCGGTGACGGTGTGCTCGCCGGGTGCGGCAAGAGGAAGCGTCTTCGATACGGACGGCAATTTTGCCTACCATCAGGCAATTGAAATGCCGGGACTTTATTACGGAGCAAATGACGAGGGAATATCAGATTCCGAGATCCTCGG
>JAFGUL010000217.1 GCA_016938535.1 Candidatus Delongbacteria bacterium | reverse complement strand
CAGGTCCAACGGATATTCCTTTCAGATCGAAATGCACTTTAAAGCCTGGAAAAATAAATTCAGGATCAAAGAGATACCGATAATTTTTACGGACAGGATTGACGGTCATTCCAAGATGGGAAAAGATATAGTGAAAGAAGCCGTTTTCATGGTATGGAAGCTAAGATTTCCTTTCCTTGCAAAAAAGCTTAAGAGCAACCGGACAAAATGATGGATCTTTCGGTAATTATAGTCAATTATAATGTAAAGTATTTCATGGAAAATACGATCAGGTCCGTAAAAGAATCGGTTAGGGATCTGACCTACGAGATCATAGTCATTGATAATGCATCAAAAGACGGAAGTTACGAATATATTTCTGAAAAATTTCCAGAGATCAACTACATATACAACGAGTCCAATCTCGGATTTGCAAAGGCTAATAATCAGGGTCTGAAGATAGCAAAGGGAAAATATATTCTTATACTGAACCCTGATACTCTTGTTAAGGAAATGTCGATAAATTCTCTCATCGATTACATGGATAAGAATCCCGGCACCGGTCTGGCAACATGTAAAATAATCGGACCCGAAGGAACGCTCGATCCTTCATGCCACCGTTCTTTTCCTACCATGTGGAATTCTTTCTGTCATCTTTCGGGATTAAGCAGTATTTTCCCGAACTCGAAAATCTTCGCCAGTTATAACCTTTCATATCTGGAAGATGACAGAATTGCTGAAGTTGATGCTGTCTCGGGTTCATTTATGCTTTTCAGAAGGGACATAATCGACATAGGGGTTCTGATGCCGGAAGAGTATTTTATGTACGGCGAGGACATTGATTTCTGCTACCAGATCAAAAAAAAGGGTTACAAGATAGAGTATGTCCCTATCGCCGATATAATTCACTACAGGGGCCAGAGCTCTAAAAAAGACAAGATTAAGCTCAGAAAATATTTTTTTGACTCGATGAAAATTTTCGTAAAAAAGAATTATACTTCAAAATATTCTTTTTTCTTTAAATTCATACTCGACATAGCGATCATGTTCTCATTTCTGGTATCAATAGGAAAGATAGTTTTCAGGATTTATCTGCTGCCGATAATTGATATACTTTCTTATGTTGCGGGTTTGTGGACTGCGGTGATCTGTTATAAACCCATGCTTCTCATACTTGGAAAAATTCCCCAGGGATATGAACCTGATATAAATTTTGAAATGTATTTCGGTGTTTCGGCAATTTATATAGCTGTCATACTGACGATCTTCTATTTTACCAAAATTTATACTGATCATAAGTTCTCATATAAAAAGTTTCTGCTCTCATCATCGTATATTGTATTCTTAACACTCGGCATAACATATTTTATGAAAATCTTCGCTTTTTCAAGAATGATCCTTGCTGTTATGCTTACAGTCAGTATAGGTCTGATGTTCGTCTGGAGATTTATTCTGCTCAGAAAAATGAAATTCTTTCTTGATAAAACAATTATCGTAGGTATAGATGATGTATCGTCAAAACTCATCAGCTACGAAAAAGACCTTTCGAGAGAGGGTAAGATTATAGCCGGATTTGTTGATACAACTGAAGAAAATCTCGGAAAGAGCATAGGCAGATATGCAGTTTTAGGCAATATTGACAACCTGAAAGAGATAATAAAAATCGAAGAAGCAAACAGTGTAATATTTTCACTCAAGAGCATTTCTTTATCAAAGATACTTGTTTACCGTGATATGCTCGAATATTATAAAATCACTTACAGGATACTGCCTGATTTCATTGACGATGAAGGAGGCACTATCCGATATCTGAATATTTCCCAGTAGGAGTTTAAAGATGGATCTGATAAAAAGAGCGTTCAAATGGGTTTTGAAAACATCTGTTACCGTAGCTATCGTTTTTCTGATGATGATTTTTCTCGTCAGTGCTCTGTTAACTAAATTATCATTTGAAGAGATGAACCGAAAAGGCGTCATCAGACCGGGGAGTTTTCTGGTTCTGGCTTTCCCGGAAGGACTTACCGAGAGTCCGTCAGAACAGTTTAATATCACAAGTTTCAATTTCTCTGAACTGAACAAAAGATCATTGATCCTGAGTGATGTTCTTTACGGTATAACACAGGCTTCACTGGATAATAGAATCAAGGGGATACTTCTGGACCTTGACAGCTGGAATGTTTCTGCTGAACATACCGGGGAGATCATTACTGCACTGAACTCATTTAAGGAATCAGGTAAAACCGTGACTGCTTTCGGCAGCGGACTGAACAACCTCAGTTACTATGCAGCTTCTGGTGCTTCCGAAATAGTTCTTGATCCCTCGAACTCAGTAACGATCCTTCTGAACGGCATGAGCGTCTCTGTTCCTTATTTTAAAGATGCGGGTGATAAGATCGGGGTAAATGTAAATGTTATACATATCGGGCAGTTCAAGGGTGCAGGGGAGAATTTCGCCAGAAACAGTATGTCTGATGAATACAGGATCAGCATTCTTAAAATCCTTGAGGACAGAATGGATGTTTATGCTGAAGCGGTTTCCCTTTCAAGAAGCATAGATAAGAAGATCTATCTAAAAAAGATCGAAGACGGAGACCTTGCTTTTATTACGCCGAATGAGGCTCTTGAGTACAATATTGTTGATAAACTTTCATCGTATGATGATCTATTATCCGAACTTGAACTGAACAAAGAAAAACTTGTGGGCATTAGAGATTATTCCTTTACAGACGAAACTGAATCAGAGAACAGGATCGCCGTAATCCTCCTAGAAGGTAATATACTTGATTCAGGTTACGGAGATAGATTTTCTGAATCCTCAATTACTCCGGACAAGTTCGAAAATATACTTTCCTTATTGAAAAAAGATAAAAGTGTTAAAGCTGTAGTTATCCGGATCAACTCTCCGGGAGGTTCCGCACTTGCTTCGGAAAAGATACTCCGGAAGATCAATTCTATAGATATGCCTGTTGTTGTTTCAATGGGACCCGTTGCGGCATCGGGGGGCTATTATATCTCTTGTTCTGCAGACAGAATATTTGCAGAACCTAATACGGTCACCGGTTCTATCGGGGTCGTTTCAATGCTGCCGAACATCAACAGGCTCTACGAAAAAATGGGTATAAAATCTGAAAAGATAACTATGGGTAAGTATTCTGATATCTTTGATCTTACCAAGGAGGATCAGGAAGAAGATATTGCCCTGATCAGAAAGTCCATGGAAAAAATATACGAAGAATTTAAATTTAGGGTCTCAGAGGGAAGAAGCATTCCTTTGGATGAGCTTGAAAAAATTGCTCAGGGTCAGATATGGACAGGGCGTCAGGCCAAAGACAACGGACTTGTTGATGAGACAGGCGGTCTTATAAAAGCAATCGGAGAAGCAGCTTCATTAGCCGGTTTAGAAAATTACGATACAGTCTATTTTCCGGAGAACAAAATGTTGTCTGAAAGAATATTCAATGCCGAAAGTTTAGAAAGTAATGTTTTTGGGTCAGAACTGAATGATTTTTTTAAAAGCGAATCGAAGTTAATTAAAAATGCACTGATGTTTAGAAACGAACCGGTTTTACTTTTGCCGGTTTATTTTGAATGATTTCAGTATTCGACCTTCCATAGGAACAGACCTTTCGGAGATATAGTTTTCGGGGAAAGTCTCCTGTCTTTTCTTGATATAATTTCTGTAATTTCGCCCTCTGTGATCCGGTCTGTGTTCAGATCAAGGAAGACAGAAACAATTATTCTGACCATATTATGTAAGAATCTGTTCGCAGAAATCTGCATTACAACTTCGTCATTCTCTCTGAAAAAGAAAAGCTCATTGATCTCGCAAATATAATTTTTTGTATCGGATCTAGCTGAACAAAATGCCTGAAAATCCATTTTCCCCAAAAAAACACGACAGGCTGAATTTAATTTTTCAAGATCAATATCATAAGGGTAAAGAAGACTGTATCTGTTACGGAAAAGGTCATGTTTTCTTCTTATAAAATATCTGTATGTCCTTTTCTTTGCGCTGAAACGGGAATTGAAATCTTTAAAAACCTCTTCTGAACCGACAGCCATTATATCATCCGGAAGAAATCTGTTAAGAGCGGAGAATATTTTATCGGGGGGTATAGCAACACCATCAAGGCTGAAATTCACAGTCTGTTCTTTTGCATGAACACCTGAATCCGTCCTGCCTGAAAAAACGGTCACTGTTCTTTGTCCAAGCAGTTTTTCCAGTGCGTTTTCAAGCTCAGACTGAACAGTTCTCTGTCCCGGCTGGATCTGGGACCCTGAAAAATCTGTTCCGTCGTACTGAATTATCAGCTTTACATTCAAAATATATTAATCAATATTCTCGTAAAGATATTTTACTTTCTCTCTAAGCTGATATTCAAGTTCCGCTGAATTTTCGTAGAGAGGCTTAAGTGTGTCTTTTGCTTTATCGGTTTTACCTGCCTGCACAAAACTGTTGCCTGCATTATAAAGAGTTCTGTCTTTTTGAAGACCCCTGTCGCTGTAAGCAGCTTTAAGGTAATATTCTCCGGCTTTTTCTGCAAGGGCGGGGTTTTTCTCCATGATCCATTTATCCATATAGAGACCGCCGAGAATGTTAAAGACTGAAAATTTGAAAGTGGAATTCTTGGAAGTGTTCATATTCTTTTCCAGAATGCTTATGGCCTGATCGGTATTGTCTTTCCTTATATATGCTCTTGCGACAAATATAACGATGTCTCCGGTCGAGTCATAACCCGAAAATTTATCGATGTACTCTTCGCCTTTGGAAATAACAGTATCGTTGTCATAAGTCTGATAGGCTTTACTGATCTCATACATTTTTTCAGCTGCAAGAACTTTATTGGATTCGTAGCTTGATCTGTAAAGATTGTAACCTACGATCAAAGCCGCGATGACTATAAGTGTACCTATGATCTTGTTCATGTTCTTTTTGAAAAAATCGTAAGCGACCATCATCTCTTCTTTGTCAGGTTTTCTTCTAAACTCTATATTCATCTTAGCACTCCTGCTTAAATTTACTATAATTTCGTACTCCCGAGAGGAGTTGAACCTCCGACCAATGGTTTAGGAAACCACTGCTCTATCCACTGAGCTACGGGAGCAACATTCTAT
>JAFGUL010000216.1 GCA_016938535.1 Candidatus Delongbacteria bacterium | reverse complement strand
TCCGCCTCACGGGCGTTTGCGTTATCGGCTTCGCCGAAATAATATAATCCGGATCTTTTAATTTCATCTATCGTTCCGTCAGCGGATTTCTGCTTCAAAGCGTCTATTACTTCCTGCTCGTTTATTTCACCTTTGATCTTATAGAATATAGACATATTGGCAAGATCCATCTTCTCCTCGAGAACTTCGACATCTCTTACCAGTGCAAGCGATCTGGCTACGATCACATCCTTTTCAGTTACAAAGTCCCTGATGACGCTTTCGCTTTCGATGTAGGTCGCGAAACTTTCCACCGCGTTCTTGATCGCAAGCTGCTTACAGGTCTTCTTCGCTTGAATGATACTCTCGCTTTCTCCGAAAGTATATGATGATTCTCCCGTGATCGTTTTTGCGAATACTATAACGCATAGAGCCAGCATAATTAGTAAAATTTTCTTCATTCCACACCTTTTATTTCAATTATTGAATTCATCTATTCTATTTATCTTTGACACATCTTGCAGTAACATAGAACTTATCAACTTTTTTATCAAAAGTACTTACTTCAACTTTTCCGATACCGCCTGTAGTATACTTGCCTGTATCCATAATATAATAATCTTTCGAAAAGAATGAACTGATCTTATCAGAAACCCAGAATGCACCTGCTTCATTAAGCCATTTAAAATTACCCCATTGATACCAGCCGGCAGGAACAATATTGAATCCGAAAGGATCACCAAGGGACATATTTTCTTCCCATCTGTCCTTTGACCTTAAATATTTTGTAAGAAACACTCTGGACATTGGACCGTATTCGTCATTCAAATATTCCAACAATTCCTCAACTTCTTCTATCGAGGGTATATGCCATCCGGGAGGACATGCCTCCTGAGCTCCTTCATAATTATAATAAAGACCGTTCTGCTTGGGAGAATTGAGTCCGGTACCTTTTACAACTCCTTTTACATCCTTGTACCTTAGATTTTCAGCAAACCATGTCTGATCTCCAATTTTAACAGTTTTATAAACAGAGTTATCTCTGGGATCTGTAAACTCTCCGAACTCTATTCCGGAGATCTCCTTGGAAAGCGACGGTGCTTTCGGAGGCGGTTTTGGTAATACATTGTCCATTACAGTATGACAGGTGTAAAATATAAAATCATCAAAAGATCTTATATCGTCCTTCCATACTTTCAGATGTTTATCACTGCTTTGCTTAATAATATTTCCGTTGGAAGGATCGATAAGTTTTACTGTAGCATATCTGTACTCAGAATCCTGGTTAATATAGCCTTCAATAATTTTTTTTGCATCTCCGATATTATTAGTAACGCTGAATCTCGGTTCTTTCACCAGCCAGTTGGATATTGCATTTTTATAATTCTGTTTTTCCTGTTGTGTAACTCCGCCCGATGTATTTATATCTTTTATATAAACATTTATCAGATCATCTGTGTTATCATCTGTCTTTTTCAGCTTGAATTCAAATAATGTTTTTGAAGCAGATACTTCGATCTGACCTGTATGAGAAAAATAACCGTTCTTTTCAACCGTGATCTCATGCGGACCGATACTTGTATTTATCTGTTTCGCATTACCTTTATTCTCACCGTCAAATATTATATTAGCCTGTTCAGGATCAGTGATTATGCTGATGGCAATATCCTCTATCTTCTGCTCCAAGCCTTCTGCGGTCAGTTTCAAAATGTAGACCGTGCTTTCTTCCAGTTTTTCCGGGAATTCATAAGTAAAAGGTATAACGCCTTCTTTATTGAATTTGACTCTTTTTGTATTTTTCTGAAGATATATCCAGTATTCACCTTCCTGTGCCAATTTTGATTTCTCGAGGAGGGTAGATTCGAAAGAAATTTCAGTAAGATCAGTCATCACCTTAATAAGCGCACATTCATTTCCATTTACATCTAAAAGTTTCGAGCTATTCTTTCGTGCTGTTAAGTCCATTGGGTTCTTTTCGAAAGAGATTATTTTAAAATCTGCAGCCTTAATTGCTATAATCATAGTCAGAATTAAGAATATAATTATTTTTTTCATAGAACACCCTCAATTTTTTATTTCCATGGCGTACATACTAAACGGAAGCCTATATCGTCACTTCCTTCTTTAATATCGGCATATTTACCGCGAAATGCAACCCTGCAATCTTTTACTTCGCTTTTCCAGCCTCCTCCGCGATATATTCTGTATGAAGATCCGTCAGCTGTTCTCGGATTTGTTCTTTCCTGCCAGCCGTATTTATGAGGAATATCCCAGCACCATTCAAATACATTCCCTGTCATGTCGAAAATCCCGAGCTCATTTGGAGATCTGCTTCCGATCTTTTTTGTCGTTTTTAAATGATCCCCATCTTTACCCATTTCAGGCATCCAGCCATAAACAGCAATTGGATCAGGATAATCGCTTCCGCTGTATTTAAATCCCATTGATTCTATACCGCCTTTCGCTGCATATTCCCATTCAGCTTCTGTAGGTAATCTGAATCCGTTCGCATCCCAGTCGCACTCTATTTCCTCCCATTTTCTGCTGTACTTAACTGGTACTTTACCCCAGTCTTTAGTGTTTTTGGAACCTTCAATGCTGTAACAGCTTTCAAAACCTTTGAGCTCACTCAGTTTATTACAGAATATTACAGCATCATACCATCCAACTTGTTCTTGCGGGAGACTGTCACCTTTAAAACGGCTCGGATTTTTCCCCATTACTTCTTTCCACTGTTCCTGAGTCACTTCATACTTACTCATAAAAAAATCATCAACTGTTACTAAATGAACTGATTTTTCATCACTATCCCCCTCATTGCTGCCCATCTCAAACAGTCCTCCCCGGACGAAAATGAAATCATCGTTTAAGACTCCATCGAATTTAAATTCAAAAAAAGTATTTTCGGTATTTACAGTTATCTTCCTCTCGATCTTCTTGTATCCTGATCTTTCAATGATTATTTCATGCTCACCTTCTTCAGTCTCTATCTGGTTGATTTTACCTTTTTTCTCTCCGTCAAAAGTTAATTCAGCATCAATTTGATCGGTAATTATCACAACGCTTATCTTTCCGTCTCTTTTCACTTCTGTATTTAGCCCTTCAGCAGTTAATTTCATATCGTAAACTATTCCCTCTTCAATATTTTCAGGGAACGAATAAGTAAAAGGAATTATACCTTCTTTTTTGATCATCAGCCTTTTAGATTTTTTTGGAAGAAAAACCCAGTATTGTCCTTCTCCGGTAGCAATAACCTTTTCGAGAAGAACAGACTTAAAAATAATATCTTTATATTCCGTACTCACTTTTATGATCGCACACATATTACCGTTCACATCTAAAAATCCAGTCGTCTTATCTTTTGCTGTCAGGTCATTATCGTTCCTTTTGAATGATTCGATCCTGAATTCAGCTGAAAACAAATTAATAGCGATGAGCATTACGATCAATAATATTTTTTTCAATTTTTCATCCTTTGAATTTTCATCTACTTATTCCTCACGATTCGAATTCCGTAAAATCTGCCGGTATTATCTGACCAATCGGGAGGTATTCCTTTTCTGGCTGAAACAGTACACTCCCCATATAGCGAACTATGCCCCCCTCCGCGGACAACGCGCTCCTTTCCATTAGCTGGTCCCCTTGGATTATTATGCCATTCATCGCTATAAGGAGCATACCAGTCCCAGCACCATTCGCTAACATTTCCGCTCATATCATAAACACCTAACTCATTAGGTTGTTTTGAACCTGCTTTTTTTATTCTTTTTGAATAATTCGCTACATCAGATAATATATCACTTCCGCTGTATTTAAAACCTTTTGATTCATTTCCGCCCCTTGCTGCATACTCCCACTCTGCTTCTGTAGGTAATCTGTAACCGCCAGCTGTGAAATTACATATTATGTCATCTCCACTTCCGGAATAGCATGGTTCTAGTCCTTTCATTTCACTCAACTTATTGCAAAATTTAATTGCATCATACCAGGTTATATAAATCATAGGATACAAAGGAGACTTTAGCAGCTTATTATCCTCGAGTTTATAATTTGTAGAGCCCATGACTTCTTTCCACTGTTCCTGAGTCACTTCATACTTACTGATATAAAAATCATTCACTGTAGCTTTATGAACCGGTTTCTCTTTAGAATCTCTGCTGCTACCCATCTCAAATGTTCCGCCTTCTACGAAAACATAGCGTGCTTCATCAAGTTCATATCTGAAGAGAACTCTATTATAAGCAACATCTATTTCTTCTACTAATGTTTCATAACCGTCTGATTCGATAACTAATTGGTGTTTTCCCGGAACCGTCAGGATCTGTCTTACTTCTCCTTTATTCTGCCCGTCAAATATAATATTTACATTCTCGGGATCTGTTATTACCGTAATCACTACCTTATCGGCTGCTTCGACAATACCTGCGGCAGTCAGCTTAAGAACATAAACAGTACTTTCTTCGATCTTTTCAGTAAAAGTAAAAATAAGGGGATCAATATCTTCTCTTGAGAACTTTATTCTCTTCGCATCCTTTTGAAGATAGACCCAGTATTCACCGGCTACGGCAGAAACCGATCTTTCAATTACCGGAGATTCAAAAGCAACATCTTTCAGATCTGTAAGTACTTTGATTATTGCACAATCGTTCCCGTTCACATCAAGAAGTTTCGTATCGTTCTTTCTTGCTGTAAGGTCCATCGCATTCTTTTCAAAAGAAATAACTCTGAATTCAGCCGTATATACTGACATAACGATTGATAATAATGCAAGTAAGAATTTTCTGATAGAAATGATCCCCCATAATTTTTCAGAAAAATAATTACATATTTTCTTTTTGTCAAATTTAAAAATCAGTAACCTTCACAGATATCAACAACATTCAACAGATCCTTTCTGCCGGTCGAAATGCGTGTAATATTTTCAATAACTTCGCCCCATCTTTTCAGGTCATCAAAAGGCGAAGCCGCTCTGTGGGGCGAGAGGATTATATTATCAAGCTCATGGAAATGAAAACTGAACGGATATTTTCTTCCCGACGGATCTTCGTCAGGCCTGTAATTGTACCAGACATCAATTGCCGCACCTGATATGGTTTTGTTCTTGAGCGCACTATATAGAGCTTTTTCATTTATTACTTCTCCTCTGCCTATGTTGATTATCAGGCCGTTCGAGCCGAGAAGTTCAAGCTCTCTTTCACCTAAGAAATCCTTAGTGTGTTCAGTCAAGGGAACGGCTATGATAATGATGTCGTTTTCTCTGAAAAAATCATCTTTCTGATCGGACAAAAAATTCTTTACTCCGTCAACATCTTCGCCTGATTTACGCCTGAGTACAGAAAACGACACATCGAAGCCTGACAGGAATTTGTGAACTTTCCTGTTCACATGACCATAGCCGATAAGTCCGATCCGCCTGTCACGCAGGGGAAGTGAAGCCGCAAATTCGTCTCCGAGCCGCCATTTTCCCTCTTTCATTGCATTGTGATGAGGGATTACCTTGTTCATGAGTGAAAGAAGAAGAGCCACCCCGTGCTGGGCGGTGAAGTATGAATTACCGTGACCGTTGATCAGAGTGATGTTCTTTTCTGTGAAAAATGGCGCGAGAGGCTTGAGGTGCTGAACGCCGGCACCCGGATTTATAATTACTGAAAGTTTTTTTGCCTTATCGAGCATTTCCTGTGCCGGCCGCCAGCATACGAGTACATTGATCTCAGGCACTATTTCCCGGATCTCAGTTTCCTGATACTCATCTTTAAATAAAAGAACTGCGTCAGTTCCTTTAAGTCCCTGACGCAGATAGTTCTTTAGTTCGGATTCGGAT
>JAFGUL010000215.1 GCA_016938535.1 Candidatus Delongbacteria bacterium | reverse complement strand
CTGATATAAATTAACCAAATACTTGACAAAAATCAATATTTTAATTTCATTACTTTCGGAAAGGCATAAAAAGTCTTAAATTATAGACTTAATGAATCTCTGGAGAAAGTATCATGATTATTAATTTATTCCACTGGATAGAAGATGTTCTGGGTGTTACGCCCGAGATACAGCAGAAGATCCTTAACTCCCTGATCGCTGTAGCGGTTATTTATATAACTTCTTTCATGATAGTGATCCTGATAAAAAGGCGCACGGAAAATGTCAGAACCGTATATATGTGGAACAAAACACTGGGTTATTTCAGGATGTTCTTTCTCCTGATCGCACTAATGAAAATATGGTTCGAAGGTGTAGGAGATTTGGGAACATACTTCGGACTGCTCTCAGCCGGTGTCGCGATCGCCCTCAAAGATCCGCTTGCGAATTTCGCGGGATGGATATTCATTCTTTGGAGAAGACCTCTTGAGCTGGGAGACAGGATCGAGATCGGAGGGAATAAAGGGGATGTTATCGACATCAGAATATTCCAGTTCACCCTGATGGAGATAGGAAACTGGGTTCAGGCGGATCAGAGTACGGGCAGGATCATCCATATACCTAACGGCGTGCTTTTTTCATCTCCGCTGTCGAACTACAATAAAGGATTCGAGCTTATATGGAATGAGATACCTGTTCTTGTTACTTTTGAAAGTAACTGGAAAAAAGCAAAAAAAGAACTTGAAGAAGTGGCTAATCACATAAACCCAGGTATGGAAGAAACTGCGAAGAAAAGGATCAAGGAATCGGCTAAGAAATTTATGATATATTATAAGAATCTTTCCCCGATAGTATATACATCCGTCAAAGACAGCGGCGTTCTTTTAACTCTAAGATACCTTTGCGAACCGAGGAACCGAAGAGGAAGCGAGAACGATATATGGGAGAATATTCTTAAAAGATTTTCCCATCATGCTGACATAGATTTTGCCTATCCGACCACGAGATTCTACGACAATTCAAATGAAGGAAAGGAATCCAAATTTAAAGAGGTACCGAAGAAGTGAAAATATTATCTTCCGCACTTTTATTTATGTTCTCATTAACCTTGGCCGAAGGCATAAAGACCTACTACAACCTGTATGAGAATTTTAACTATGAATCTCCTACCGCATTATCTTTCCATACAGGAAATCAGCTTTTTGATTTCGTACCAGTTGATCTGGACGAACTTGATATAAAATACAAATTCATGATTTCATTTTCTACTTTTGTCAGGCAGGCCGGAGATGATTACGGCAATGACGTCAAGAGCTCTGAAAATGTTGATCTTCTGAAAAATTTCTGCATCATCTATAATTATCAGCGTGAATTCATGCCTTTCATTTCATACAGTACACCTTATAAGTCCGTTCTCAACCGCGATGAAGAACGCGAAATAATAAAAAAGAGGGATGCGGTCTCCCTGGGTGTAATTTCGGATCTGAGGCAGCATCAGGTAGGATTGTCGGTCGATGCCCTGATGTCGACATATTCGGATACTCAGCTCAACAACGGCGGCGATTATATTTTCAGGCGGGGAGGATTTTCAGCCAGGATGACGGTAAATGTGAAAACCAATAAAAGATCATCAATGATAATAAGCGTAGTATCACCAGTATTTCTGGATTTTGATATCGACGACAATAATAACGGAAGCGAAAGGTCTTATTTTGACAGATTCCAGGCTTCAACTGCGTTCAGCTACAAATACAAAAAATTCTTCGCAGTTTATTCCATAGTTTATAAAGATAATAAAATACTCTATGACGGCGATAACGGGCTGCAGCTTACCTATCCGTGGCTGATCGAGCATAATTTATCTGCAGGTTACGTCCCTGATAAGAATATAAGATTTTCTCTTGATTATCAGCTTCTGCCTTCTGTATTTACTTCCAACATGCCTGACATAGGTGATGTTTTCAGACATACGATAGGCGCATTCGCTTCCGTTAACCTTGGTGCGGTGACGCTTAATGCCAGGTATTCCGACAGCAGACTCTTATCCGACGATAATTTAGGCAGGATCAGTTTTCAGACAGACATTATCTACAGCTACAAATAGCGGGGGAATTGAATATGATCGGTACGGCAAAAATTACTATTATCAATACTGGTGAAAAATTTGAAGTTCCTGCAGGAACAAAGCTCTCCTATCTTGCGGATAAAACGGAGCACGGGCTCAGATATCCTGTTATCGCGGCGCTTGTTAACAACACACTGAAAGAGCTGTCTTTTCCGGTCATTAGCGAATGTGAAGTTGAGTTCATTGACAGGACCTGCGGACACGGACTGAATGTATATATCCGTTCGCTGATATTCGTTCTGTGCAAAGCTGTGAACGACCTTTTTCCGAAATCGAGACTTTTTGTACTTCACACTATATCAAAAGGCTATTACTGCGAACTGGTTGATCTTGACGGCAACAATCTTCTCGACGCACAGAAAATTTTCGACCTTAAAGCCAGAATGAAGCAGGTTATAGCTGAAAACTATCCTTTTGAAAGGCACAAGCTTAAAACCGAGGACGCGATAAGTCAGTTCATAGCTCAGGGTCTTGACGACAAGGAATTGATACTTAGACAGAGAAAGAGAATTTATACATCCGTTTATAAATTTGACGGAATTATTAATTACCTGTACGGGTATCTCGCGCCGTCAACAGGAAATCTGACTGTTTTCGATCTGGTCAAGTATTATGACGGAATGCTGCTTCAGATACCATCCGCTTCAGAACCTGATAAGATCGTGGATCAGACACCTCAGAACAAACTGTTCGAGATAATTACTGAGCACAGCAGGTGGGTGAAATTGCTCGAGGCCAACAATGTCGGTAAGCTCAATCAGCATATTCTGGACAAAAAAGCCGGTAACCTGATAAAGATCGCTGAAGCTTTACACGAAAAGAAAGTAGCATACATCGCAGATATGATCTCCGAAAGGAAAGATATGAAACTGATCCTTATTTCAGGACCTTCGTCTTCAGGTAAAACTACTTTTTCTAAAAGACTGAGCATTCAGCTTCAGGTTTCGGGACTTAAACCTCAGATAATCTCGCTGGACGACTATTTCGTTGACAGGGAGTATACACCCAAAGACAGGAACGGCGAATACGATTTTGAGGCTATCGAGGCTATAGATATAAAACTTTTCAATGAGCATCTCTTAAAGCTTTTCGCCGGTGAAGAAGTTGAAATACCCAGATTCGATTTTCAGACAGGTAAAAGAATGCCAGGATCTTTGATGAAGTGCGGCGAGAACAACATTCTTGTTGTGGAAGGTATCCATGCGCTGAACCCGAAACTTACTCCGCTTATTCCTCCTGAGCAGAAGTTCAGGATATATGTGTCAGCGCTCACCCAGATATCGATCGACAGGCACAACAGGATCCCGACTACCGACAACAGGCTTATACGCCGGATAGTCAGAGACTATAATTACCGCGGACACACTGCTCTTGCCACGCTCAAGAGATGGCCGAGCGTGCGCGCGGGTGAGGAAAAGAACATTTTTCCTTATCAGGAGAATGCGGACATCATGTTTAATTCCGCTCTTCTCTACGAATTCTCCGTGCTCAAACATTATGCCGAGCCTATTATAAAGGAAGTTCCCGAGAACGAAAAAGAATACTCTGAAGCTATGAGACTTTTAAAATTTCTTTCTTTCTTCTTACCGATAGGAAATGAGGACATACCGAATACTTCGATCATTAAGGAGTTCATCGGCGGTAGCAGTTTCGAGTATTAAATACGGCAGAACTTCATCCTGGCTGCAAAATTATTCCTTTTCTCGTTTGCGACCAGCTTACTCATTGCTTTTACAATTATAGATTTCAAATTCACCTTTCCGGCTTTCAAGAGTGGCGGGGAGAACCGGTGTGTAAATGATTATGTATCATTCCCGCCTTTTTTATTTTTTGATTTACTATAGCCGATCGAAATCCATGAAATTCCAATGCCGATAAAAGCCAGTCCGATGCCGGGTGATTTCTTCAGAAAAACTATTCCTATAGCAAGAAATGAGAATCCTATCGGTACAAATGCTTTATAATCCGGTTCTTTTTTTTCCACAATTGAATCCTGTTCGTATAAGTTTGTTATTGCGATGGTAATCTGTCATTACCGGTTCTGCCTGATAACGGAATCCGTACTTGCAATGATTTTAAAAAATTTTCTGTTCTCCGTACCTGAATAAATATAAGACGTCCCGGAAACGGAATCAAGAAGTGTCCACGGATCAGGCGCGTAAGGATCGTCAGAACCGTATATCTTATAACTGGCGGCACCAGAGACCGCATCCCAGAAAATATAAATGTCCGTTCCGGAAACCGAAGTTGTAACATTCAGCGGGACGGCCGGAGCAGCAGGTGCAACATATTTAGGATCTATCATAGGATCACCAATAATGCTCATGCCATAGAACCAGCAGATTTCATCAAAATCATGAAATGTACCTACATAATTTACCCACCACTGCTTTAAAGCAGTTCCAAAAACTTTCTCAGTTTGTAAAGGACTGTAAAAATAGGAAAAACCGAGCATTGATCCGGTTTTTGTGCTTCCGGTAGAAACTAAAGCTTTTGAGTCAGTGTTATAAACATACGCACCTCCCAAAAAACCCAAGTAATCAGTATTTGTCCATCTGACACCGCTGCAACAGAAAAGATTATATGCTATAGATTTTAGAGGTAGAGAGAAAATTTCATTCGTAAGAATATCTTCAGAATCTTCAGGAGTCGGTCCGTACATTCGATGTAAAGTCCAATTTGAATGACATGATAGTTGAACGAATTCGTAGGTGCCTCCGCTTAGACGACCAAGATAGTCTATTTTACCAAAATACGAATTATAGGCACTGACTGCATCAAAAAGCGAGTATAAATTTGAAATGTCGTATAAGAAATCGCTATACTCCATCCAGTCTCTATCTGTATAAGTTAAACCTTTTTGTAAATTTACGGATGTTACTCCTGTCCAGAAATTATGATTTTTATCCAGATAGTCTTTCATTCCCTGTATTTCGGATGTAAGATCACCCATATTTGCGGTAGATATCCTTCCCACAAAAACTTCAGGATTGACCAATCCTGTGTGCGAGTTATACTTCCCGTTACTGTCTGAATCTATCCATGAACCGTCAAGGTCCATAAGGAATAGATCGCACGGGAATTCAGCATAACCGTACTCGTTGAAATCGTTTTCCACTTCGAACCATGCCGCAGGCAGATCGCCTATAAGGACAGCGCCGTCGATCGCTCCTGAGTCGTTTTCCGAGATGATAAGGTCTTTCATCAATTCAGCAGATATCGATGAAGATATCTGAAAGGAAACCACCGTACACCCGAAAACGTTATGAATATCGTTTATGTACCTCTGTACTTCAGTACTAATATCAGGATATATACCTGATTCTGTTAAAACCATAATTTTTGATACGGCTTTACTGTATGTACGGTCTGAATTACCCTCAATGATTTTTCTCTCAGAAATGAATACTGGACCATGACCTCTTGATGAGATATATTCTTCATAAGTATCCCGGGGAGCATATTTAACATCTTCGGCAAAAAGTTTCGCCAGCTGCTTAAGGTCACCAGCATGAGCATAAGCGAAAAATGATGTAAAAAACACAGTGTAAATAAGTATTCTGTTATACATAGCGATCTCTTTTTAGTTAACTTAAAATTTATTCTATAAATATTCGATAGTCAATATAAAAATAACCGGGCTGAAAAGCCCGGTTTTATGTTCATTTCGCATATCTGTCGCGCCGTTTGACGCCCCGCATGTGCTGTTTTATCTTCATGATGCCGCGCTTTTCTTTTTCAAAAGCTTTCTCGAGAAATCTTTCTCTCTGCACCGACCTTTTCTCGAAGAATGACGTCTCTCGTTTAAGCTTAATGTAATTCCTGTACCGCTTTTCGGGAAGCTCTCCGTTCTCAATAGCTTCAGCCACTGCGCAGCCGGGTTCGCCTGAGTGCGTGCAGTTCGAAAAACGGCACATTTCCTCCAGCGCGACGACATCCTCGAAAGTGTTCTCAAGCGCTTCCTGAGATGCCACGGGCTTCAGGTCACGGATGCCCGGGTTGTCGATCAGGATGCCGCCTTCAGGGAAGAGCAGCATCTCGCGGTGGGTTGTTGTGTGTCTGCCGCGTTTGTCCGCCGTTCTGATGTCAGAGACGAACATGGCGTCCTCGCCCATAAGCGAGTTGATGATGGAAGATTTGCCGACGCCTGATGATCCGATGAAGCAGACCGACCTGCCCGGCTTAATGTACTTGAGCAGGTCTGCTATACCGTCACCGTCGACGGCGCTGACCGGATGAACGGGCAGGTTTCCCGCAACAGTCCTGATGCTTTCCAGATAATTTTCAAGGTCGGGGCAGATGTCTTTCTTGTTAAGTATAAGAACCGGTTCCGCACCGCTTTCGTTAAGCATCAGGATGTAGCGCTCGATCTTCGTCAGGTTGAAATCCCTGTGGTCGAGCGAGGCCACATAGAAAACCGTATCGATGTTGCTGGTTATTATCCTGATACCGCCGTCACCGGCTTTTTCGAAGTTCCTTCCGAATGTGTCCTTTCCTTTGCGGATCAGTTTAGTTCTCCTCGGTAGCAGCGCTTCTATGAAATATTCGTTATAACCTTCCGGCTTCTGTACCGCGACCCAGTCACCGACGACGGGCAGCTGCTCTTTTGCAAAAGTGCTCATAAAGAATTTGGTCGATATTATGGCTTCCGCTTCACCGTCTTCCGTCATCAGCCAGAATTTGTTCTTTGTTTCTTTCGTTATTCTTGCCGGTCTGAGCCCGGTTCCCGCATGAATTTTAAAATGCTCTTCAAAGTATCCGCCCCAGCCGTAATCGTTAAGTGTAGTCATTTTATTCTATGTCTCCAAATTTGTATTTCGAGGAGACTATCTTTCTTAATTTTAAAAGACTCTCCTCATCCCGTTAAAATTCATATACGTCACATTCATACTTACCTCCGTTGATTTTATATTCCGAATTTTAAGGATCAGGAGGAAAGGTTATTACACCTCTCCTCCCGCAAAGCAACTAATTCAAGTCACTTCCGTAGCTGTTTGATTTCATACTTCCTCCTGCGGTTAAATTGTACATCCACTCTTGCCTTAGGTGAGTGACAACCTCATGAGTTTTGGCAAACTGATCTTATCAATATTTATTGCTGGATAATTTCGGATCGGCTTCAGACAACCGTAAGGCCCGGATAGGACCGTTAAGTGAGGAAAATAAATGCTGCTTTAGTTAATACTATCTTCCGCCTTCCGAATTACCGTAAGTTCCGCTTTGTTTCATACTTCCTCCGATTTCTTAGTTTCTGTTTTATTATAATTCTCGGTTAGATTATACTATTATTTTTTTCTTTTGGCAAGTGGAAAATTGTATAAATTGTGTCTGATAAACAAAACAGGAGTACCAATTTGATAATTAATATTGAAAAAGAACGATGTTTTCATTACTTTATACAAAAATATATTAGGGGGTATATTTTGAAAATTAAAACTATAATCATTACAGGATTTTTAATTCTGATCTCATGTACCGATAATCAGGTAGTGAGACAGGAACGGCCCGGCCGCGATTCAGACGGCGCTGAATATTCCGGACAGGTGGCGTATCCTGTACCTCAGCAGATAAGATCTGTCAAAAAACTTCATGGTGTAAAACTTTATGACGAATATGCCTGGATGCGGGATGATTCAAGAAAAGAGAAAGATGTTATGGATCAGATAAGAGCCGAAAATGAATATTCCGCCGCCAATATGTCGTGTATGAGCGAAATAGAGGACAATATTTTCAATGAGATCATTCCGAGAATAGATATAACGGAGATGTCGGTTCCTGTACATGTCGATGAATACTATTATTACTCGAGAAATATCAAGGAAGGTCAATACCCGCTACAGTGCAGAAAATATAAAAGCATTGATGCTGAAGAAGAAGTGATCCTCGACCTTAATGTTCTTGCCAGAGGGTATGATTATTTTGAACTGGGTGTATTCAGCATCAGTCCGGATCACCAGTATCTGGCATATTCAGTCGATAATACAGGTGACGAAAACTACACAATGTATCTTAAAGATCTGAAATCAGGTCTGAAGTTACACGAAGCAATAGAAAATGTCAGTGAAGTTGTCTGGGCTGAAACGGGTAATACATTTTTCTATACGACCGTTAACGAAGCAGGCAGGACTGACAGAGTATGGAGCCATGCCGTCGGTACGGATACTGAAGTCGACAGAAAAATGTACATTGAGACTGACGAATCCTATTTTGTCTGGCTCCAGAAAACCAAAGACAGAAAATTTCTATTATTGGGCACAGCTAACAATAACACTTCTGAAATGTATTTTCTAAACAGCGCAGATCCGGAAGGGTTCTTCCAGCGTATATCAGAAAGAGAGAACGGGGTAGAATATTATATTGAGCATCATGGAAGCGATTTTCTGATCCATACGAATGCTGACGGTGCCTATAATTTTAAGATCATGAAGACAAATGACAGTTCCCCTTTCAGAAATTCCTGGACAGAATATTTTCCGCACGACCGGGAGACGTATATAGAAGATTTTGAGATGTTTAAGGATTATATTGTACTGAATGTGATCAGAGATGGAAAAAAAATCATTAAAATCGTCGAATATTCTTCCCTGAGCGGAACGGAAATAAAATTCGACGACAGCTGCTACAATGTATACCTCGGTGAGAATCATGAGTACAATACAGACATACTCCGTTATACTTATGAATCCCCGGTAAATCCTTATTCGGTAGTGGATTATAACATGAGAACAGGCGGGAAAGAACTGCTTAAGCAGCAGAAAATAGAGGGGTATGATAATTCTGAATACGGAATGGAATTGATATATGCTCTGTCGCACGATAACAAAAAAATACCTATATCCATTGTTTATAAAACCTCTCTTTTAAAAAGAGACGGCAGTAATCCGATGCTTCTGGAAGGCTACGGCGCTTATGGATCGTTCTTCGATCAGGATTTTTCGATATCAAGGATAAGTCTTCTTGACAGAGGAGTAATACATGCAATAGCTCATGTCAGGGGAGGGATCGAGAAAGGGAAGCAGTGGCATATAGAGGGTATGCTGAGAAACAAAAAGAATACGTTCAAAGATTTTATCTCCTGTGCGGAATATCTTAAAGAACAGGGATATACTTCTTCCGACAGGCTTGTTATAACCGGAGCCAGTGCCGGAGGTCTTCTTGTCGCAGTCGTACTTAACCGAAGACCTGATATCTGCAAAGCCGCCGTTCTGGACGTTCCATTCGTTGACGTGATCAATACGATGTCCGACCCGTCGCTCTTAGCTACAGTAACAGAATATGACGAATGGGGAAATCCGTTCGACAAGGCGGATTTTGAATACATGTTAAGCTACGACCCTTATCAGAATATAAAGAAACAGCCTTATCCGGAGATATTCGTCCGAGCCGGATTCTACGACCCGAGGGTAAATTACTGGGAGCCGCTTAAATGGGTATCAAAGATTAGAGACTACAACACAGCCGAAACTAAAGTTCTGCTGAGTATAGGTATGACAGGACACAGCGGGTATTCTGGAAAGTACGACCTGTACCGTGAGATAGCCAACACATACTCATTCATTCTTTATCATATGGGAATAAACCGGTAATTGTGCCGGTACGACTTGCTTTAGCGGTATATCTCGATCTTTTTTGAAACATTATTTATCACGGCAGTCACATAGAAAAATTTCTCGTTTATCTCTTCAGTCATATCGAACAGAAGGTCAAAATCCTCAAGTCCGCTTTTGTGTTTACACTTGCAGTTATCGTCTATTATCAGCGTATTCTCGCACACTTTTAATTCCCCCGGAATAAATTTCGTAAGTAAAGTAGCCTTAAAAAAACGAATGTTCTGTGATATAAGTCACAAGGGAGGAAATTATTTTTCTTTGCTATATAATTCCAGTAATTTAATTATTTCAATATTTCTATTTTCTTTTGCGAAGATCATCGGTGTTTTACCGTTGATTGTAGATGGAATGTTGATTTCAGCTTTATTTTCAAGAAGAAGCTTGACCGCATCAGTCTCATTAGACATTACAGCTATTGTTAAGGCAGTCATGTTCATCTTATTTCTCAGATTTATATCTGCACCTTTACTGATAAGAAGATTCATAATTTCAATATTACCCATCGAGCACATCAAAGGGGAGAAATCTGAACTTAAGAAATTTATCTCAACTCCGTTATTTATCATATTTTTTGCTCACTCATACTCATTGTTTATAAGCGCATATACTAATGAATTGCGGTCGAATTTGTATTTCTCAGGAACAGCACCGTTGTTGATCAAAAATTCTGCGATATCTTCATATCCCATTTCTTTAGCGATTATATAGGCTGTTTTACCTTCATGATTTCTATGGTGTATATCAGCTTTATTATCGAGCAGAAATGTTATATATTCAATTTTATCATCGGATTTTTTGTATAGGTAAGTGATAGCCTTAATTATGGGAGATTTGCCATTATCGTTTTCTGAATTTATATCTGCTCCCTTGCTGATGAGAAGCTTTGATTTTTCAATATTACAATTTACCGAAGAATGCAAGAGAGCATCATTTCCATCTTGATCTTTGAGTGAAAGATCAGCTCCACTTCTAATAAGCAATTCAATTATATTTACCGAATCGGCTACCATTAAGGCTGTAATTCCAAAACCAGCGTTTTTATTAACTTTTGCTCCGTTCTCCAAAAGAAGTTCTACATTTTCATATAGATTTAATTGTGCTGCCAATGTTAAAGGAAGATCGCCGTCAGAATCTTTTTTGTTTACATCGGCTCCTTTTGATATATACTTCTTCAACTGTTCAGTATTATTTGAGCAGGCGACAGAATGAATTCCTTCTTTTTCCCACGGGTAAAGAGGAGAAAGAAAGTTTATAATCGCGAGTGCTAATAATATTGAATTTTTCAAGTTAATCCTGCAATTTATTCAATATCTAAAACAATTTTAATACTATCTATCATTTTATGAATAAGTTCCTGAGGCAATTCTCCGACTTTTCTGACAAGTCTATTATTATCTATTGCCCGAATCTGATCTATCATAATATCGCAGTCCTGTAGAACATTTCCTTCGCCTTTTTTTAAATGGATCCGTAATATATCAGATTTTGTTTCAACTTTTGTTGTGATAGGACAGATGATCGTTGAAGGATGCGGGATACTATTCATAAGATCAGTTTGAATTATTATTACAGGTCTCGTTTTACCAGGTTCTGTGCCTATTTGTGGGCTCAAATCTGCTATCCATATCTCCAGCCGTTTAATTTTCTTCATTCATGTCCTCGAATTCTTTCAGCACTCTGAGAGATTCTTTTCTTACAAGTTTCGATTCACCAGAAAGCATTTTCTCGATCAAAGTTCTTTTTTGCATCTTGTTATAATTTTCGACGGCTTCGTTTATGTATCTGTTTCTGGGCTTTCTCAAGCTTTCAAGAATTTTATCCGTTTCTTGAAGAATAGCGTCTTCGATTTTAAATGACAAAGTTTTCATTATAGCCTCCTTTTGTATATACGAAATATACATACAAAAAGTATGTTTGTCAAGTATGACAAGTTATATTGTTCACTCCAGTGCAACATCGTAATCAGTTAACACTTCTTCTTCCAATACATCAAAATAATCGATTATGTTATTAAATTCATCAGTATGAGCCAAGTTCCAGAGTTCAAATCTGGTTTTTACAAAGCCGTATTTTGATAAGTATAATACAGATTTGACATCTTCTTCCCAAACTCCATCTTCATCCCAGTCCCAGAAAGTCTGGATTTTGTAAACTTCAAATTCATCTTCTGAAAATTCAATTATTTCCCTGCCTATTACTTTTTTTATTTTAGTAAATGTATTGGCAATACTTCCTGCATCCCATTCATTCCCGATCTCAATAGGATATTCGATGGATTTATATTCTCTAAACATATCTTTTTGTTTAGCTATATCCCTTATCATAGTTAGACCGAGAACGTCTTTCAATTCTTCAAGACTATTATACTGTTTATTTTTATACAGAATTTTTGTTTTAGGATTATATTCTGATTGTTTTAGCGTTGAATGAATATATTCGTAAAAGCCATCTTCTTTATTTCGATAAAAATCCGTACCGCCTTCGATATCTTGTTTCCCGTTGACAGGTATCTCTATACTTTTCACCATAATAACAGAAATAGTGTCCTCGAGCACCGTGTCCTTTAAAGCTTCAGAAAATATATCTGAGAGTTCTATTGTAGAATCTGTATAAGCGGTGTTCATTCCCACTGCGGTACTGTCAGGTTTGTACATAAGTTTGACAGTTCTGTTATAATCCCATTTATTTCCTACAGATAAAGGGAATTTATCAGGCAGATCAAGAAAATCAGGGTCGTCGTCTTTTGTGCAGTTTAAGATCGATAATGTAATTAATGCTGATAGAATTATCCTCATTGCTGAATACTTCATACTCTCCTCCCAAAGTTAGATTTCTTCTTCCGCGATCTCTTTATGAATCCCATTCACAGCCATGAGAGCTGCTGATCCGTACCATTCTTTGAGTTCCATAACTAGGCTGCCGTATATGATCGCAGGATCAGTGTTCGTAAGTTCTTCGGCTTCCTCTATAGAGTTTACGTTGAAAATGTAAATGCCGCGAAGATCTCCGTTGTCCAGAAATGGTCCGGCTATTACGAGTTTTCCTTGTTGCGCCATTCTGCCGATGTTGTCCAAGTGCGCTCTCTGAAGTTCTTCAGATTTTTGCGGGTCGGAAGGTCTGTTCGGTCCTCTTTTCAAAAAAGCCATGACATACTTTTTCATTCCGTATTTGTCTGCGCCTAATTTCAAGGCTTGGTCTTTATCGAATTCAGTCATTACTATATTCTCTTACAAACTCATTTTAAGTATTTCCAGAACATCATTTATTCCTAATTTTCTGAAGGATCCAAGATCTCCGAACGCGACGGCTTTTTCTGCCATTTCATCCAGCCTTGAATCATCGATCTTGAATTCAGACAGGGCAGAGGGCATCCCGAGAGAAGAGAAGAATTCTGAAGTTCTGTCAATTCCTTCCATTGCGATTTCAAAGTCATTTTTTTCGTCTGGAGAAGTGTTCCAGACATTTTTTGCGTATTCAACGAATTTGGGCTGTGTGTCGTCGTCGAGAACGTACTTCATCCAGTTGGGGAAGAGCACAGCCAGTCCGGCGCCGTGGCTGATGTCATAGATAGCGCTGACCTCGTGCTCGATCATGTGAGTTGCCCAGTCTGTCATTTTACCGTAGGTAAGAAGCTGGTTCAGCGCGAGCGTGCCTGCCCAAACGATGTTCGCACGAGCTTCGTAATTTTCCGGTTGTTCCATCACGATAGGTGCATAATGAATGACGGTTTTCATGACAGCTTCGGACAGTCTGTCTGAAATGTATGCGCTTTTAGTCGGGCTGAAGTACTGCTCAAAAACGTGCGCCATGATATCAACGATGCCCGCGGCTGTGTGGTATGCAGGCACGGTGTAAGTAAAGGTCGGGTCAAGTACGGCGAATTTCGGCCGGAGGGACTCATGTCTGAACGGCAGTTTCCGTTCAGTCTCGTCGTCGGAAACGACTGAGCCCCAGTTCGTTTCCGAACCTGTCGCGGCGAGTGTGAGGATCACGCCTAGAGGTAACGGTTTTGCATCAAGCTTCGCTTTGCGAAGGTAAAAGTCCCACGGGTCGCCGTCGTAAACCGCTCCCGCCGCCATTCCCTTGCACGCGTCAATGACGCTGCCCCCGCCTGCCGCCAGAATAAAATCCAGACTGTTCTCCCGAATGATCTTAACACCCTCTCTTACGCTCGAGATCCTCGGATTAGGTTTTATGCCTGAAAGCTCTTTAAAAAAGATCCTGTTCTCATTCAGTATAGTTACGATCTTATCATAAACTCCGTTATTCTTAATGCTTCCTCCGCCATAAGCAAGTAGAACTCTCGTTCCTCCGAATTTATTAATATAATCTTTTAGCCCTTCGATCATATCCTTACCGAAATATACTTCAGTAGGAAGCGACATCGTGAAATTAAGCATATTTCTCCTAATAGTAGTTTACAAAAAAAACAAGTATGTCTTCAAATGCATTATTAGTTTTATTTCTGCTTAGATCGTAATAGTTATTTAAAATAGAGAACGCAAGTCTTTTACCTTTTTTTGTGTAAATGTAACCCGATAAAGCGTTTACTCCTGTCATGGAACCTGTTTTTGCAAAAAGACGGTTCTGCAGGTCAGGATGGATCATTTTAGTCTCAAGAGTGCCGTTCGTTCCAGGTCGCGGAAATGAAGAAAGGTAAGAAACAAAATTGTCGTCTTCGAGCATAGACGAAAGTACTTTAACGAATTTATCCGCCGAAAAATAATTCATTCTAGATAGTCCGCTGCCGTCGCATAGTGAAAAATTATCTATCCCGAAAACTTGTTTATACAGATCAGAAGCTATCTTTATCAAGTTGTCATAAGTAGGTTCGATCTTTTCAAGCGAATCGGTAAGTGCAGTGTCCTTTGCGAAAACTTCAGCCATTTCGCGGAATATCTGTTCGGCATAGAGGTTATTGCTTTCACCGTTGCATTTATTTATGATCCTGTAGAGGCTGTCACTGTATAAAGTACATATAAGGAATCTTGTCGTATCTGCAGGGGAAATATCTTTATCCATTACCCGGACATCATTTTCTTCCAGATGTGATCTAAGATTGAGGCTGTAAAATTTATCAGGATCATTTACAGTGATGAAGCCGGTAGATGAGTTATTGAAACTTGATTTTACTATAACAGAATCAGAACCTATGATCCTGTTAAAACTTGCTTTTTTAATTTCGGGCAGAGTGTCTCTTCTGAATTTGAACGGGTAGAAAGGTGTTACTTCCGTTCTACCGTTTTTAATGACTACTTTAGTCAGATTCTCGTGGAAAACAAGCGGCGAAACCGGAGCTGCGTAGTAGCTCGGAAGATCGTCTATGTCCCATCCTTTTCCGAAAGCTTCTTCCTGTTTGAAGGGAGTGAGTATTAAAATTTTCCCTTCGATATAGTCTATTCCCCTGGACAGCCTTAATTCGCTTATAAGAGGGTCGAAGTCTTTGGCAGTTCTGTCTTTTAAAAAATTACCCGCAGTAGTCGGGTCGCCGGTACCACTGACATATAGATTACCGCTCAGCAGATTGAATTTTCTGTCTATATATCCGTCAGTATAGAATTCTGTTTTAAATCTGTAGTCAGGGCCCAATACTTTTAGAGCTGCGGCAGTGGTTATAAGCTTGAGGTTAGAAGCCGGAAGAAGGTTTTTATTGCGGTTATACTCGAACAGTATCACTTTTGCGTCAAGGTCGTAAAATTCGACAGACCACTGACCGCTTCTCGGATCAGATATCACAGCGAATTCTTTAGGAAGTTCAGCAACATTTATGTCTTTAACGACAATTCTTTTTTTTATTTCAGTTTTGTGAGGTTTCTCAGGATGATCGTCTTTAACGGTCTCACCGGGACCTGCACAGGAAAAAAATAAGGAGATGATCAGAAATATTTTTAATGTCTTAAGCATTTCGGTCAATTGAACATTTTATGGAAAAAATGCCTGAATCTTTCCCAGAATCCGACTCTGGTATCTACCCTGATCTTTCCTTTGGGTTTAGGCATTACTACGCTCTGATGAACGAAAAGTTCCGAAGAAGAAAGGTCTCTTGTCTTTAGAAGCGATTCGAAATCGTCCATCTGTTTATCTACTTCAATAGCCTGAAGCTGATATTCCATAGGTTCGAGAATGAAAGATAAATCGGTTACCATGTCGCTTTTTACTTCGACTCCCCGTTCAAAACCGTCGCTGTATCCGATGTGAGAGCATTTGAGTATATACCTTCCTTCCTTAACTCCTCTTATAACGAACTTTCCGGTTTCATCTGTCGCAGAACCTAGACTTGTACCGATTATTGTGATGTTGGCTTCTGTTAGAACAAGGCTGTCTAAACTTATTACAGTACCTCTGATTATTCCGGATGAGAAGGCTGTCTGTAACATTGTAAGCAAAATTATCAGCATTATATTCTTCATATTAAAAAACCCCGTTTTTAAATTATAACTAAATTTACGCTGATTTGTTCTTAAAACAAAATAAAAAAAGCGGGATTTTAACCCGCTTTTTCTTGAATAAAAAAGATTATTTTACTTCGCTTTAGGCAGTTTAGGCAGCGCCAGATTCGGACGCTTGTCGAGCTTGGGTTTCTTAACCGGATTCTTCTTAAGCTCAGCAAGAACCACTTCTATAGCCTTGTCAAGCTGAGTGTCGGTTCCTTTTACATAGTCCTGAGGTTTATTGTCGATCTCAATATCTGGATCGGTACCGTAGTTCTCAACACCCCAGCCCACATCTTTGAACCAGAATGAATATTCCGGCTGAGTCGTAATAGTTCCGTCAACAAGCGAATACTGCCCGTTTATACCGATCACACCTCCCCAAGTCCTTTTTCCGATGAGTTTACCGATCTTCATCAGCTTGAACGAGTGACTGAATATATCCCCGTCCGATCCGGCGAACTCGTTAGTCAGGGCAACGATCGGTCCGTGAACCGCTTCACCCGGGTATGAATCAGGTTCTTTCGACCATCTGATCGTATCGTATCCTATTATTTTTCTGTTTAGTTTTTCAAGCAGAAGCTGAGACACATAACCGCCTCCATTATATCTTACATCCACGACAAGGGCATCGTATCTGTATTCGGAAAGGTAAGTTCTGTGGAATTCTGCAAATCCGTCATTGCCCATATTCGGAATGTGGATATATCCGACTTTTCCCTTTCCTGCCTTATGAACATATTCTCTGTTCTTTTCTACCCAGTTCCTGTAAAGCAGTCTGTTCTCTCCGTTAAGGGTTTTAACAGTAACTTCTCTCTCTTTTTTGTCATTCTTACTTTTGACTGTAAGTGAAACTTCCTGACCGGGATAATTGACGAGAAGCTCTCTCGGATGAGTGTTCTTATCGACTTTGGTCCCGTTGACAGCAATAAGCATATCTCCGTTTTTCAGATTAACACCGGGAGCGAGAAGAGGGGAAACTTCGTTAGGGTCTCCGGATTCACCGTAGATAATATTGTCGAAGGTGAAATATTTGCCGTCTTTCGAAAGCTTGTACCCGCAACCAAGTTTTCCAATAGAGTAAGTTCTCGATCTTCTGTAATCACCCATGAATTCATAACAGTGGGATGTACCCAGTTCACCCTGCATTTCCCAGATCAGGTCCGAGAATTCTCCTCTGCTTCCAACTCTGTCGGTCAGCGGGAAGTATCTTTTAAACACCTTTGTCCAGTCGATTTTGCTCATATCGGGAGTCCAGAAATGCTCTCTCTGCAGCAGCCACGCCTCTCTGTACATCTGTTTCCATTCTTCTCTCGGTATAATGCCTATCTTAACCCTTGAAAGATCGATCCCTCCGCCCTGGACAGAAAATTTATCCTTAGCTTTATCGTCAGGTTTTGAACCTGTTTTGTAAACACTGAGCTCATGACCTTTGCGGACGAGCATTGTATCGCCTGTCAGACTTAGTTTGAAATCAGAAATTCCTTCGATCAGAGTATCGGGCTTCATATCATCGAAATTAAATACTTTTAGAATTGCATCGGGTTTACCTTCGCCCCAGCCTCCGTCTCCTTCAGATTCTGTACATGTTCTCGGATATTCGATGTATAAGACCTGATTTTTATATGAAGCGACTGAGCTGTAGTTACTGGCGGATATCGGAAATTCAACTACTCTTTTTTCAATGTTCTCGAAGTCTATTTTTACGTTAATGTCGTCTTTTTTGTCTTTGCTTTTCTTCTTTTTATCATCTTCTTTTGCGGGTTGATCTCCTGACGGTGATTTTGGATCCAGGATGAAAGGCGATCTGGTTTCTTTCAGAAGCGGTATAGCGTAGAGTTTTTCTGCTTTAACGAATTCAAGGTCGAACTGAAGCACGTCGTTTACCGGATAAAAGGTTCTTGCACCAACGAAAAAGATGTATTTTCCGCACGATGAGAATGACGGGTTCATATCATGTTTTACCGGTTTGGTGATCTCATATGTTTTACCTGTTGAAACTTCCGCAACCTTGACAAGAGCATTCTGCATCGTTTTCAGAAAATCATAAGTGATCCACTTCGCGTCAGGGCTCCAGCTTACATTGAATATTCTATGATGTTCACTTTTATCGATAAGTTTCGAAGTTTTCTTCTTAGTATCAATTAGAAACATTTCGTTCCGGTGATTACAGACGATAAGCTGATCTGTCTTGGGAGAAGGGAACAATCCTCTTACTCTGCCGGTTTCGATATTTTTAAGAAGACTTGTTCTGCCCGTTTCTGAGTCCACTATGATCAGCCTGTCTTCGCCGTCAACTTCATCAGTTACCGCGACGAAATGTCTGCTGTCATGCATCCATGAAGGCATCCTGTAGCGTACTCCGTCCTTTTTTCCGTGCTGAATGACAGCGCCTGACCAGTTGGCGAAATGAACCAGTTTTCCTCTTGAGGCTACGGCCAGATGAGTGCCCTTCGGACTGATGTCGCAGCCTTCGAGGTATTGAGCCGCATCAATGAACTTCCTGTTAGTCTGAGTGTGAGAGCTTATGTAGTCAATTTCGATCTTATCGTTCTTATTTTTAGCGACATCGATCCTGTAGAGGTCCGCACCGGCATGATAAACAATGGTCTTACCGTCAGTGTCAGCAAATCTAGCATAGAATTCATCATGATGCGAGTGTCTCTTAATATTTTTACCCTTAAGATCGCATGAATAGATGTTACCGATGCCTTCATGGTCTGAGATGAAATATATGCGGTCATTAATCCACATGGGGCATGCAAGGTTCGACTTAAGGTCTTTAAGTATCTGAACAAAATTCCCGTCTCCTTTTTCGTCAATCCATATCTCCCCGGCAGTTCCGCCTCTGTATCTTTTCCATCTTGCAGGATCACCGGCATGTCTTGCTATCACTACGCCTTTCTTTCCGAATGATATCTGATTAGCGTGACCAGCAGGTACAAGTTCTTCCCTACCTCCTTCCTTAGAAATTCTATAAATGCTCGAGTCAAAAGGCTGGGCGAAATTGCTTGCGAAATAAATGAACTTTCCGTCAGAAGACCATCCGAGAACATTCGATCTTGCACCGAAGAAAGTCAGCCTTTTGTGTTCGCCGCCGGACATGGACTTAACATAGACCTCACTATATCCTTCCTCTGCTGAGGAGTATGCCACGAACTTTCCGTCCGGTGAAAGTTTCGGTGATGATAGAGCGGCAGTATTGGCCGTCAGTCTTGAAGCAGTTCCGCCTGTTAGAGGTACGGACCAGAGATCATCTTCACTTACGAATACAACTGTTTTTCCCTGCACGGTCGGGAAACGATAATAACCGTGATTTTTCATTGTTTTACCTCCGCTTTATGTGTTTACCTATTTATAGTAAATTCCTTAAACGAAAACAAGTATAATAATGTATTTTTTTAATTGATTTTCTGCGTTTTTTGTAGTTATATTATGATCTGCATTTTAACTTGTGGAGGGGGAAATGCACGAAAAACAGCTTATGGAAGCAGTACTGAACTACCTTAAAAGGAACGGCCCGGCAACTGTCTACGACGCTTTAAAAGATGCGTTAAGCGAATCCGAAGCGAGGGAATACGCAAATGAGATCGAATACGCGCTTGAAAGGAAGGATCTGATCGACTTGAGAACGAATGTCTCCGGTAAAATGATAGCTGAAATAACCACAAAAGGCAAAATGTATCTGGACGAATAGCTTATTTTATTCCGAACAGAGCTTTAATGAACATATCACCTTCAATTAATCCGTAACTGCCAGCAGATGCGGATTTTTCATTATATTCCGTAACTTGGTCCGGTTCTTCACCTGGCCTGTAAATGATAAAAGGTACCGGGTCGTGCGTGTGTGTTCTTACATCGCATGGTGTTGCATGATCCGGAGTAACGGCAATGGCTACAGGCTCATCGAATTTCGCGGTCTCTTCGACAATATATTTAACTGCTCTTTTATCAAGGTATTCGAGAGATCTGATCTTAAGATCTGCATCGCCCTCGTGTCCTGCTTCATCCGTTGCTTCAACGTGAAGATATACAAGATCGTGAGTTCTTAAAGCTTCGACCGCGGCTTTTGCTTTTCCTTCATAATTGGTCGTGTAAAGCCCCGTCGCGCCTTCAACATGGATAACATCCATTCCGGCGTAGATGCCGATTCCGTAAAGCAGATCGACTGCTGAAATGACCGCGCCTGTTTTACCGTAAAGTTCCTGCAGCGTTTTCATCTCAGGTTTGTATCCTGCCGACCAGAACCAGATAGAATTTGCGGGATCTTTACCTCCGGCTACTCTTTTAACATTCACAGGGTGATCTTTTAATATTTCCTGAGATCTTAATATCAGATCGTTAAGAAGTTTAGCAGTACCGTCGGCTTCCAATGTTTCAGAAACGGGAAGAACATCTTTAAAAAGTGTACCCGGAACGTCGTGCGGCGGGGTCAGCTTTACTTCCTTCCGGCCGCCTTTCAGAACGAAAAGATGCCTGTAGCTCACGCCTTTATGGAATCTGACTAGATCGTCACCGAGTTTCTCATTAAGCGCATCGATCAGTTCGTGAGCCTCTTCCGACGGAATATGTCCGGCGGAATGGTTCTTGATCTTTCCGTCTGAAATGCAGATGAGATTGCATCTCATGGCGAGGTCGCCTGGGACAAGTTTCACACCCATACTGGCCGCTTCGAGAACTCCGCGTCCCTGATAGAGTTTTCTCACATCGTACCCCAGCACGGCCATATTAGCGACCTCGCTGCCGGGAGGAAGTTCATCCGGTACTGTCCTGAACAACCCGCACCTGCCTTTTTTAGCCAGCGCGTCTATGTTCGGTATGTCCGCTGCTTCAAGCGGAGTCTTTCCTCCGAGCTTTTCTATCGGGTAGTCGCTCATTCCGTCGCCGAGTATGATGATATATTTCATTGTCCGTATCCTATTTGTAGTTCTTTTTCAGGTATTCTTTGAACGAGGCATAGTCGGTTCTGATACTGTCGTACTGCTCCTCTTTGTGCTCTATTCCTTCAAGGCTCGGAGGAAGCTCCGGATCAAAACCGAGCAATTCAATGATCTGCTCGGGGAACTTGGCGGGATGCGCGGTCTCCAGCGATACGTAGAGCTGCTCTTTATCGTCACCGTGCTCTTTAATGTATTCGTGCAGACCGGCCCAACCGACCGAACCGTGCGGCTCAAGTAGCAGTTCGTGCTTCTTCCAGGCGTCCTTTATCGTTTCTTTAGTATGTTCATCGTTTATGCTGACGGCCCATATTTCTTCTTTCATGTGCTTCATGTCGGCTTTTTTAATGACCGTTCCCTTCTCGCTCATCACGCCGCCGTAAAGAGCCACCAGCCTCGCCATATTGCTCGGGTGACCCACGTTCATCGCACTTGAGATACAGTTCTTTGAAGGTACTATTATATCGTAATCTTCGGTCTTTAAGAATTTCGGATACTCGTCGTTATCGTTGGTAGAGATAATGAATTTCTTAACCGGAAGTCCCATCTTCATAGCGATCACTCCGCCCATCATATCGCCGAAATTTCCGGAAGGAACAGAAAAGATTATCTTTTCGCCTTTCGCTTTTCTAAGCTTTGCGTAGGAGTAGAAGTAATAGACCGTCTGAGGTATAAGCCTTCCTATATTGATCGAGTTCGCAGATGAAAGGTTCAAATGATCAAGGTCAGTATCAGCGAAAGCCTGCTTGACGAGCGCCTGGCAGTCGTCGAATTTCCCGTCCAGAGAAACGATCTGAATGTTCTTTCCCAGCGTTGTCATCTGTTTTCTCTGTCTGTTGGTCACCTCTTTTTCGGGGAAGAGAACTAAAGCTTTAACATTGTTGAGCCCGTAATAAGCGTTGGCTATAGCGCTGCCGGTGTCTCCCGATGTGGCTGTCAGTATTAAAAGCTTTCTGTGATCTCTCGAAAGATAGTAGTTCATCAGTCTGCCCATCATCCTCGCGGCAAAGTCCTTGAACGAAGCTGTAGGTCCCTGATCGAGCCTCATGACATATTTCCTGTCATATCCTTTCTCCAGCGGAACATCAAAATCATAAGCGTCCTTACAGATGGCTTTCAGATCGTCCGCAGGAATATCGTCCTTTAAGAATTTGTGGATAACGGTATATGCGATCTCCCAGTAGTCCATTGTGCCGAACGATTCGATCTCGTCAGCCGTGAATTGCGGTATTTGGTCGGGCATGAAAAGTCCCTTGTCCGGTGCGATCCCCTTCAGAAGCGCTTCTTTGAACGATACTGGTTCCGCTTTTAAATTCGTCGAGTAGTAGGTAATTGGTTTTGCCATGATTTCCCCTTGGATTTTTATAAGCCGAAAATTATGAAAAAATGAGCTTTTTAGCAATAAATTTGTAAATAATGTTCTTGATATTATTGAAAATTGTTTTTATTTATCTTAACAGAAGAAATAATGAGCAATTAAAATAAGTAAAACGGAGGGGACGATGAAGTATGAATTGCTGTCTGCCAGAGACAAAAAAGCGATGGACGCGCTGAAAAAATTTCACGGTGGAGCTAAAAAGATCAACGATACGATAGCTCACAACAAGAAATTCGAGACCAGAAAGAAAGTTCTGAAGGAAAAAGGCTATGGAGAAATGATAGCCGACGCGGAAAAGCTGATCAAGAAATTCCCGAAGCTTGCCGATTTTGAAAAAGCCAACAAGATAAAATACAACAAGAAACTCGGTATCGCCAGAAGCCAGGTCTCTGGTTTTCAGGGAGCCGCCGTTACTTATAACTTTATGAAGAAAGTGGTTAAAACAGCTAAGAAAGACCCTGTTTTCATTCCTGCGGAATTCATTTCCGTTGTTCCTCTTACAGATCATTATGTATATTCAGGCGATCTTATGGCTACTCTATGCATGGCAGAAAATATAATGGGAGCACAAAAATACTGCAGCACTAATCTTATCGGAACTCCGCAGCCGGAAAAGAGATTCAAAGAACTTGAGAAAGTGACAGGCGAGAAATTCGAAAGGGCAAAGGTCGATAAAACCAACTCGGCGCTGATACTAAAGAATCAGGGAACATTTTTCGGTAACTTCGGTGGTATCGAAGTAGCGAACAGCAATCACCTGGTATACCTTGACGGAGTTACAAGAACGGCAATGGAAACAGGAGGGGATTTCTATCTTAATCCTAGCTGGAGCACTATCATCGCGGCATGTTATTATGCGAAAGATATTCCTAACCTGACTTTCAAAGTTTCTATGCTTCTGTCAACCCAGACAACAATGCATTTCAGGATGCTTCTCAATATCATCAACGAATATATCCGCAAGGACGGCACGACACCTATATATGAGATCAACATCGGTAACGGAGCGGACCCCGACACTTTCATCACCTGCGCGAATGAACTCAAGAAAAGCGGGATAAAAGGAATAAGTCTGGCCGCGCACATGAGGATAAATCCGGACCTTGGTATGGCCGGATTCGACTGGACGAAGAACGCCTACAAAGTTCTTGAGAGCGGAACGGACATCACCTACAAATACGAGAGCGACGGAACCGCAAGAGAGCTTGACACAATGGCAGCGTACTTCGTATCGGATGAAGAGAGGAACAAGCTTGCAGGAAAGATCGGCGACGTGATATACTACAAGTCGCTTAAAGCTACAAAGGACGGTATGGATTTTATGAAGAAGAAAGGCATCCGTACTCAATTCGGTAAAGGCTCATTATAGGCTGCTGATAAACTTCGTAATTCTTCGTCAAAAGCGTAATTTTATCAAGTCACTTGCTTAATGCAAGCTCCTTATCAAAAATGACCGCTTTTCCTTGAATTGCTCGTTTCTGAACAGCCTTAACATGTTAATAAAATGTAGAGGCAATTATGATAAAGAACTGGAGTAAGCGTTTCTCGGAGAACGCCGTAGATTACGAAGGTTATCCGATAGGGAAGACCTTAAAGCTTCTCGCATCGAACCCGAACATAATTTCGCTTGCGGGAGGGCTTCCTTCGCCTGATGTTTTTCAGAAGGCTGAGGTCAGGCTGGCGACAAAGAAATCGCTCGATGGAAGCAGGATCGATCAGGTCATGCAATATTCTTCCATTCCGGGTGAAAAAGCCCTTTTCGATGCCGTTATTAAATATCTTAAACGCGATAA
Source organism: Candidatus Delongbacteria bacterium (assembly GCA_016938535.1). Next base: position 11,548 of record JAFGUL010000215.1, on the reverse strand, counting down.
GATAAATATTAAAGAAGAGAACCTGCTTGTCACCACATCAGGCCAGCACGGACTCGACCTTGCGGGAAGGCTGTTTCTGAATCCGGGTGACTCCGTTATGCTAGACAGGCCGACCTTCGCGGGAGCTATAGTAGCATTCGATCTCAACAGGCCTAAATACATCGGAGTCGATATCGAGGAGGACGGCTCGAACGTGAAAGGATTCCGTAAGAAGCTCGAAGCGATAAAGAAGAAGGGCGGGAAGATGCCCAAGTTCATCTATGTCGTTCCTGATTTCCAGAATCCGACAGGCATATCAATGAGCGTGAAGAAAAGGGAAGCTCTGCTGGATCTCAGCTACGAATACGATATCCCGGTCATCGAGGACAGTCCGTACAAAGATCTAAGATACCAGGGAAAAATACCTCCTTCGATCTTCTCAATCGACCAGAAAAAGTACAAGGGCACGAACGTGATCGGGCTTTACACTTTCTCGAAGATCTTCTGTCCCGGAATGAGGGTCGGGTTCAATATCGGACCGGCGGAAGTGATAAAGAAAATGTGTAATATCAAGGAAGGAAATATCCTTAATACTCCGAAATACAATCAGGATATATGCGCAGCATATCTGACCGAGATGGACCTTGAGAAGCATTTTGAAAACTGCAGGAACTACTACAGGGACAAACTGAAACTGTTTCTGGCTACAATGGATAAATATTTTCCGAAAAGTTCAGGAGTGAGCTGGACGAAACCCGAAGGCGGACTTTTTCTGTGGGTAACAGTGCCTGAGCATATTGATACTGAAAAACTTTTTTATCAGGCTGTAGAAAAATATAATGTAGCTTTCGTGCCTGGATGGCAGTTTTACGGAGGGAAACCCGCGAACAATCACATGAGGCTGAACTTCTCCTATTCTTCAAAGGAGCAGCTCGTTGAAGCCATCAAACGGCTGGCGAAGTGCATTAAAGACCAGAAGTAAAAAAAAGCCCCGATAATCCGGGGCTTTTTTTATTTCTTCTCTTTTACTATATCGAAATCGATCGTTAAAAGTTCTCTGCTGACACCTTTAAGTTTGACGGTCAGTTCTTTGCCGACGAAAAGTTCATCTCCGGTTCGTCTGCCTTTGAATATCTTTCTCGTATCGTCGTACTCGTAAAGGTCAATGTGCTGCTCTCTTGCGCGGACTAGCCCTTCGACTGGCCATTCCTGCATACGGACATAAGTTCCGTAAGGCATAACAGTAACAATTACAGCTTTATATTCTTTACCTATCTTATCGGTCATGAACTCGATGATCTTAAGGTCTCTCGCTTCGTATTCAGCCTTAATAGCCTTGACCTCGCGTTCTGAAGCGAGCATGCAGAGACCCTGAATGACCCTTTTATTGTCCCGGGCTTTATTAACAGAGAGTCTCTTGAGATGTTTCTTTATCAGCCTGTGAACCATAAGGTCGGGATATCGTCTTATCGGTGAAGTGAAGTGAGTGTAAAGGTCGAAAGCCAGACCGTAGTGTCCGATGTTGTCGGTCGAATACTTGGCCTTCATCATGGTGCGGAGGAAATTATTGGCAAGATAATCGCCGCTGGGTGAATCTTTTATTATCGTAAGAAGCTTCTGCATATAGAAATGATCCGTAGGATCGTCAGTCGGAGGAGCTGTAATACCGTTAGCCTGCAGCTCCTCAAAAAAGTCGGCGATCTTGTCAAGTGACGGCCTATCGTGGATACGGTAGACTCCGGGTAACTTGTCTTCTTTCTGCGAAAGAAAATGCGCGGCGCATCTGTTGGCCGCGAGCATGAAGTCCTCGATTATATTGTTCGACTCGTGAAGCTCGTAACGGTGAATATCAATTGTTTTACCGTTCTCGTCAACTACCACCTTGATCTCGGGCAGCTCGAACTCGATCCCGCCTTCTTTGAATCTTTTGCTCCTCAGAATGTCTTTAAGCTCTTTCGACCAGACCGTTTCCTGCCTGAAATCATCATACTTCGGATCGGTCTTTTCTCCCTTCAACGCCGCATCAAGAAGGTCCTGATATTCCTTATAATTGAAACGGAAAGCGGATTTCATCACCGTTTCCTTGAAATGGTAATTCTTTATCTCACCGTCAGCGCCGATCCTCATAAAGCATGAGAACGCCAGCCTTTCAACGTTGGGATTTAAACTGCATAAATAGTTCGACAGTTTCCTCGGCAGCATCGGCACGACGGATGAAGGCATGTAAAGCGAAGTACCTCTTGAAGCGGCCTCGATATCCAGCGCGCCTCCTTCAGGAATGTATGACGACACATCCGCGATATGAACTCCCAGGTCGAATGACCCGTCGGGCAGTTTTGTAATATTTATCGCGTCGTCAAAATCCTTTGCGTCGGCCGGATCGATAGTAAATATCTTTTCGTGCCTCACATCTGTCCTGTCAGGTATCTTGACGGTAATAAACTCCTGCGTGTACTGGTCAAGTTCAGCCTCTACCTCTTTCGGGAAAGTATCTTTAAAACCGTGCTTTCTTGCTATCGCTCTGAGAGAAACATGAGGATCTTCCTTATCGCCTAAAACTTCTACTATATGCGCGTTCACCTGATTACGCCAGTCATCGACGTCTATCACTACCATCGTGCCTTCTTCAAGCTCCTGAAATCTTTTTTCGACTTTTTTCTTGCTCAGCCTGACTTTCAGGCCGTTGTCACAGATCACGTAAAGAGCGTTGCTGATGTATTTGATCTCGCCGACGAACTCTGTATTTATTCTCTTGAGAACTCTGACGACCTTTCCTTCGATGTCCCAGTACTTGGGAGAAGGAATTAGCACGAATTCCACTTCGTCACCGTCGAAAGCGTCGTTGGTGAATATCCTCGGTATAAAAATATCTCCCTCGATGTCCTGAGAAACGATCTTTCCGTTACCGTTCTTTCTTATCTGGATTATTCCGGTGTAGGACTTTGCGGTTTTTTTGATCTCGTCCGTATCCTTCCCTTCCCGATGTTTTCCTGGATTTTTTTTTGCGGGCCGGTTAAAATTTTTCATTTTCATTCTCCGTAATTATTTATTTCGGGAATTTTGAAGACAGAATACCAGTGTCGATCTGAATATCCGCTTTTTCTTTCAGTTCCGAAGTATATTTCCTTATTTTATGGTTAACTATGGAATTGATCATGCCCTGCCTTAATTGTTCTCTAACCTCATCAAGCTCGAACTTTCCGCCTTCCCTTTTATCGGTAACCTTGATAATGTGATAGCCGAACTGGGATTGTACCAGGTCCGATATTTCACCGACGGGTGTAGCGAATGCTGCTTTTTCGAATTCCGGCACCATCTTTCCTCTGTCGAAAAATCCCAGATCGCCGCCGTTCTCTTTGCTCGGACAGATCGAATACAGTTTTGCCTCTTCCGCAAAATCACCTTTCTCTTCCGTCAGTTTTTCGTGAATGTTAAGCGCGGTTTCTTTTTCAGTTTCAGCGAAAAGTATGTGTGACGCACGTACTTCATCACCTCTTGCAAATCTCTCGGGATACTGCTCGTAGTATTTCAGCAGATCTTCATCGGAGACCTTTGTATCTTCAAAGAATTTCTTTAAAACGAAATTTCTCAGTTTCAGGTTTCTTTCAACTCTTACTCTGAGGGTATTCATGTCGTCGCCGGTTTTTTCCAGAACCTTTAAAAAATCTTCCTCGGATTTAAAGCTCTGTTTCATTTTAGAGATCATATCATCGATGTCCTGATCGGAGACGGTGATATTCTCGCCGGCGGCTTTTTCCAGCATTAGCGCACCTTCTATCAGGATATCAGCTACCTCTTCAACTTCTTTTTCTTCCAGCACATGTCTCTTCAGCACGTATTTTCTTTCTTCAAGAGCCATGTCGAACTCTTTTTCAGTGATTTCGTAGCCGTTCACTTTTATCATTGTTCTCTCCGTTTGATTTTTAAGGTCATAATTAAAGGATGATAAGAATTTATAATAAATATTGCAAGGAACTCATTTGACGGTTTCAGGCACTTTTACGAACAGATTGATCATGAAAACCGATACGCCTATAAAAATAAAAAGAACTGAAAAAGAGAAATTGTCCGCAATGTAGCCGAAAAGAGGAGCTAATACTATAGTAAATATTCCGGTCATCTGGTTCTCGACCGAAAGAACCGTCGCTCTCTGGTCCTTGCCCATAAGATCACCTATTACATCCACAAAAATAGGCCTTCTCAGATTTTTGAGCACGAAAAGGAAGAAAAAGCTCAGTACAACGAGTACAACGAGATCTAATTTTACGGACGCGGCTATAACGAAGCATGTAAATCCGAGAATGCTCATTGTGGATTTCATAAGCAGAGAGGAGGTTCGCTTTTTATTGAGTCTGTAGACATTTCTCGAGGCAGCAGCGCTTATGATGTATATAGCCGTGTAGACCAGCGCCAGGCTGATCTTGAGCGTCATTTTTTCGTCAAGGTCAATAAAAGTTTTAAACGTGAAAGCGGTAAGAAGACCTGCAAGTATCGGCTGGATATAGTCTTTTATGCTTCCGAATATCGCGTCGAATATTGAAGACGATGTGATAGTTTTGAGGATAGCGGAATCTCTGACGACTCTTTTAAATTCTGATACGCTTATCTTGAAAAATTCTCTGAAGCTGAATTTAGTCTTTTTTATCTCATCCAGACTGTCCGGGTATGAAAGTATAAGAATTATTTCCGCGATATACGGTATTACTGAAATGAGGAATAGCGCTTTGAGTGCATCGATCTGAAAAAGGAATACGATCGAAAGAAGGGATGAGACCGCCGATCCTATCATCGAGAAAGATCTTGTCCTGCCGTATACAAAATTCTTCTGTCCGAACCATCCTTTCTGCTCAAGATATGAATAGATCATCGCTTTGTGAGTTCCTGACCTGAAAGCTTCACCAAGACCAAAGAACGCCATCGCCAGCGCATACATCCAGAAGTTCAGTCCGAAGAAGAATAGTATGAAGGATATAATATAGAAAGAGAAACACCATGTCAGTTCCCGTTTTTTGCCGTAATTGTCGGCGATTATACCGGATGGTATCTCGAATACAAAAGACATAGTTTCGCGTACTGAATATAAAAGACCTATCTGGAAAAGGTTTAGTCCGGACTGCATTAGAAAAATGATCAGGAAAGGCTCGAAGAACTTAAGGTCTCTTAAGAAACCGTATGCGCAGAATTTCCAGATCTGCCTGTCTTTTACGATCTCTTTATAATTTTCACTGCTCATTTAAAAATTTCTCCGGTCTGTTTGTACCAGAACAATATATCGAGATGGTCCGGCGGGATCCGGTTTCTTTTTGAAAAACCGAGCAGTTTCTGCTCCAGCTCAAGATAAGTTCTTTCATTAATAGATTTCGGTATTTCATTAATAATACCGTATGCAACCATGTTTTTCAGTATATGTCTATCCAGAATAGCTATTTCAGATCCGTAACCTATGTTTCTAAGGAAATGGCTTGCTTCTTTAAAGCTGTACCCTTTAATGTTCGTTACCAGCCACTTTCTGAGTTTAATTATGTCCTTAACATTATCCAGAATAAATTTTTTGAAATCCATTGAGTAGAAAAGTGTGCGGTTAGCTTCTATATAGGCGCTTTTATTATTATGGAACCTTACACCAGTAATATTCTGCCGAATTATATCCTTGCATGCTTCGTACAGTAAACGGGAATCTCTTAGATTTTCGACTGCTCTCCAGCATGATTTTGCTTTTGATTGAGGTGTAAGAGTACAAAAAGAGAGTTCGGCGAACAGGCTGTCATTATCCATGTTCAGAAATCCGGAACGGAAGTCTTCAAGTCTGTTTCTGATATCATCAATTATCGTATTATACAGGTTTTTAAGTTCCGATATTTCATTCTTCATTCCGGCTCCGAATTGTGTTCATTCGGGAAAGATAAATTATTTTCACCAAAATTAGAACAAAAATCGTTTGGAAAATCTAACAAATTATATTATTTTCAGTTTATTAACAGAAGTTTGGAACTTGAAAAGAAAAATACGAACATGGCGGGCACTTTATGGAATTACTCAAAAAGCTGATTAAAAAAGACAGGATCTATAATGACCGTGAAAACAGGGGATCTTTCCAGAAAGACGAGGATTCTGCAACGAATTTTTGGAAAATAAGAGAAAAACTCAAGAAATTCGATCCGTTCCTGCTTTATGAATTTTCTGACGAAACTGATGCTGTAGCAGCTTTAATGAACCTTGATTATATAAAAGTAGCGCATGACACCGAGGAGCTTATCTGTCTTAAACCGATCATTTACGGATACTATCCTACGTCTGAAGGTAACTATGAGGTTATTCTGTGCGGAAAGGAAATAAATGGCAGGATGTTTTCTGAAGCAGAAAAAATCTTCGAAAAATATAAAGGAAAGAAGATTAATTCAAAAAAACCTGAAGACAAAAAGAAAGCTGAAATTAAGGAACCTGCAGTAAAAGCTGTCTTGAAGCCTTTAATTAAGAAAAAAAACGATAAGGATTCTGAAGTTATTGATAAAAAGCCTGAAGTCCCCAAAAAATCTCCGGAAGTAGAATTCGTTAAGGAGGAGAAAGCGGTAAAGAGAGGAAATAATTACACTTTCAGGATATATAAGGCAAGAACGAAAGCGGATGCGGTCGCTTTTCTTCAAACCAAACTCGTAGTTGACAGATCGAATATTATTATCGTAAAAACTCCGAGGGGAAGCTTCGGCAGGAACTATAACGGAATTTTTTTCCCCGAAAAGAAAAAGAAAAATGACAAGGCTGAAAAATGATCTCGATATTTCAGACAACATACGAGGAAAATGAGGATAAGATAAGAACTGTCAGGCATAAGGTTTTCGTTGAAGGGCAGTGTGTTCCTGAGGAACTGGAGATCGACGGAAAGGACAGTTTATGTTTTCATGTCCTTCTGATCAAGAACGGTGAGGCTATTGGAACAGGCAGAATGGAAACGGACGGGCATATAGGAAGGATTGCTGTGCTGGAAGAATACAGAGGTATGGGTTTCGGCTCAATGATAATGAACAAACTCGAAGAGACCGCTGAAAAGAACGGTATCAGAAAGACTTTTCTGAATTCACAAAAACATGCAATACAGTTCTATATGAACCTGGGCTATGAACCTGTAGGAGAATATTTTATGGAAGCCGGGATCGAGCATAAAAAAATGATAAAAGAACTTTAGAGGTATAAATGAGCTTTCTGAAGAATATTTTCGCGAAAGACAGATCTTACAGACAGTCGGACAACAGGGGAACATATCACAATAGTGCCGAGATCGCCACTGCCTACTGGGTGCAGAGAAACACAAAACAGAAATTCGAGCCTTATCTGCTTTATAAGTTCAAAGATGAAACTGACGCAGTAAAAGCTTTACTGGATTCAGGCTGTGTTAAACTTGCAGAAGATACTCAGGAGCTTATTTGTACCGAAGTGCTCATTTACGGATATTATCCGGTAGAGAATGAAGAATATGAAGCGATCTTATGCGGCGAAGAAATGTCTGTAGGTCTGTTCATCAAGGCAAAGAAATCGTTCCTGAAGAACAACGGAATAAAGATCAATGAAAAGGAACCTGACGGTAAAGAGCAGCTTAAGAAAAAAAAACACGGACATCCCGAACTGGTTAAGTTCGTAAAAGAGCAGACCCGAGTAAAAATGGGACACACTTTTATTTACAGAATGCATAAAGGCCCGGATGCTGCGTCTGCGGTCGCATTTCTGGAAAAAAATCCCGTGCAGGAGAACATGCTCTACATTATTGTTGAGACTCCCGAGGGTAATTACGGCAGAGATATACAGGGCATATATAAAGAATAGGTACTTTGTTCCGGACAGTTTCACAAAGTTATTCACAATCTTTTAACAGATAAATAATGGTTGTTTTTTTCAAACATTTTTGATTTTTGGCTTGACATAGAATTATTAACAATAATTCAATCCTAATCTGATTTGAATATAATGTTATTGTGTTATTAGGGAAATCTAATAAAAATAAAGCTGTGTCAAGAAAAATTTTGAGAAAATATTTTAAGAAAACCGTATAATATAGACAGTTTGTTCACAAAAGGTCATTGGTTATTTTCGTAACTTACGGAAGTTTTATCATTTTTAATATAGATCAGTTTATTCTTGGATACAGATATTTTAATAATATCCCCGTATTTGACTTCACCTGAAATTATCTTTTCAGCTACAGGATCTTCAATAAGGTTTTCAACTGCCCGTTTCAATGGTCTGGCCCCGTTTTCCTGATCATAGAATTCTTTCAGGATGTAATTTTTTACTTTAGGAGATATCATAAGGTGAACATCAATTTTAGAAAGTTTTTCGCAGGCGTTTTCTATATGATTTGAGATTATCTGAAGAACTGCGGCGTCGGAAAGATGATTGAAAATTATAACTTCATCGATCCTGTTTAAAAATTCAGGTTTAAAATATTTTTCAGCGGTTTTCCTTATACTTTCTTTCATCTTGAGCTCTTTTTCAACAAAGGATGTTTTACTGCCGAATCCGATATTTTCAGTGCTTGACAGGTTTTTTGTACCTATGTTCGACGTGAAGATGATAATTGTATTTTTGAAATCGACCTTTCTCCCGTTTCCGTCAGTGAGAGTACCCTCATCAAGAACCTGCAATAACATTCCGAATACATCCGGGTGAGCTTTCTCTATCTCATCGAACAGGACGACCGAATAAGGATGCCTGCGTACTTTTTCGCTGAGCTGTCCTCCCTCTCCGTAGCCTACATAACCCGGAGGTGATCCTATCATTCTCGAAACGTTGAATTTTTCCATGTATTCGCTCATGTCGATCTTTATGAGCGATCTCTGATTTTCAAATATCTCTTCGGCGAGAACTTTTGCCAATTCTGTTTTTCCCACTCCTGTCGGTCCGAGAAAAAGAAATGATCCTATAGGCCGCTTCGGGTCTTTGAAACCGGTACGCGCTCTTTTGACTCTTCTGATTACGGACTCAACAGCCTCGCTCTGATCGATTATTCTCTTTGAAATCGTTCTTGAAATTCTTTTGAGCCTGTTGCTTTCCGAGATCTCCAGCTTGGATATCGGGATAGAAGTCATCATCGAAATAATATCTCTGACATTCTCCACATTTATGCTAAGGAATTTGTTGGAAGCCGATTTCTGCCAGTTCTCCCTCTCTTTTTCGAGTTTCTCTTTCAGACCGTTTATTCTGTCCCTGAGTTCGGCTGCCTTCTCGAAAACCTGTTTTTCAATGTAGTGGTTCTTATCTCTGTTAAGAATATCTATCTGTTCCTCAAGGTCAGTGATCTTCTGCGGGATCTTGACTGTAAGATGTTTCTTAGCTCCGGCTTCATCGATGACATCAATTGCTTTGTCAGGCAGGAAACGGTCCGTGATGTACCTGTCGCTCAGTTCGGCTGCCGCAAGAAGGCATTCGTCGGAATACTTCACTTTATGGTGTTTCTCGTATTTCGGCTGAAGACCTTTCAGTATCTCGTAAGTTTCAGACACGGTTGACGGGTTCACAAGCACCTTCTGGAACCTTCTCTCCAGAGCGCCGTCCTTCTCGATTGTAGTTCTGTATTCGTCAAGCGTTGTAGCGCCGACGCACTGTATATCGCCGCGTGCGAGAGCCGGCTTGAACATATTGGACGCGTCCATCGATCCTGTCGTGCTTCCGGCACCTACTATCGTGTGTATCTCGTCAAGGAAAAGGATCGTGTTCTTGTCATTCTCGATCTCTTTTATAACGGCCTTTATCCTTTCCTCGAACTGACCTCTGTATTTGGTACCGGCTATAAGCATTCCCAGATCTAGACCGAGTATACGCTTGTTAAGCAGAACCGAAGGAACGGATTTCTCGATGATCTTGACCGCAAGACCTTCAACGATAGCTGTTTTGCCTGTTCCCGGTTCTCCGATAAGGATAGGATTGTTCTTTTTTCTTCTGGACAGTATCTGTATTATCCTCTCTATTTCTTCAGACCGTCCTATAACAGGATCAAGTTTTCCTTCCCTGGCCATCTGAGTTATATCATGCGAGAACATTTCAATACTGAAATCAGGAGTGCTGTCCATTTTCTCAATAGCCATCTTACCGGGTCTCTGGTTCGAACCTGTCATCAGGATCTGCTTAATCCTCTGATAAGTGACGCCGTGGAACCTCAAAATCCTTTCGGGAAATGTGTTAACGGCTTTCGTAAGAGAAAGCAGAAGATGTTCAGTTCCGGAATAGACGCTGTTGAGCTCTGCCGATTCAACGATCGACTGGGCAAGTATCCTGTCGCTCTCATGGCTGATAGGAATGAAACCGATCTTTATCAGGCTTTTATTTCTGGAAAGTCCGTTCTCCAGATCCCTCGCCATCGTAACAAGATCACAATTAAGTTTATTTAAAATATTTATGGCAGTACCTTCGTTAAGCCTCAGCAGCGCAAGCGCAAGATGTCCCGGATAAACGGTATCGTTGCCGAGCTGAAGGGTTATCTCTTTTGAAAGATTGATCAGTTTTATCATTCGTGTAGAAAAGTTCGTTTCCATAAATTTCCTCAGAGAGTTTTCTGTTTATTGCAGATTTTCTTTCATTTCATCGATCTTACCGGTCACTTTCTCTTCTATTACTTCATCGATCTTACTTTCAGCCATTGACCTGATGTTCTCTACGAAAGGGTCCATCATGGCCGATACCCGATAGGCAGCATAACCTATCCTTGAATATGTCCTTGAGCTGTCTTCATAATCCGTATTCCTGCCGGAATCCTTCATTTCTTCAAGTTTTTCTGCAATTTCTCCATCCGATGCTTCTGACGCTATCTCAAGAGATCTGTCTAAAATATCGTCTGTAGCTTTATCTGGTATTATATATCTGTCCAGAAAAGAACTTCCGTCAGCAGAAAGAGATCTTATAATCAGAAATACAACGGTAACTACAAGAAATCCTTTAACAGCACCGAAAGCTATTCCTGCCGCTCTGTTGGGAATGGAAGTCAGTGCAAAATTAACGGTCTTGCTTATAAGCCATCCTGTGATAAAGAAAGCTGAGAATATCAGTAAAAAAGCGGCTATGCCGGTAAGAAGCAGAATCAGACCTTCCGGTTCGTCAGAAAATCTTTCCGCAAGGAATATACTTACCGGAGTATTGAACCAAAAAGCGCAGAATATTCCCGCGGCCTGAAATAATTGTGATACAAATCCTTTCAGGAATCCGAAGAGTGCGAATATGGCTATTACCGACACTACGAAAATATCTATTATATTCATAACTGCTCCGGTTATTTATTGAAATATAAAAAAAAAGAGTGAACATGTCACCCTTTTTTTATAATGTATCAAATTATGATTAGAAACCTCTGTTCTGCATTCTCTGGATCTTCTGCTGTTTTCTCATAGCCTGGATCCTTTCTCTTCTGTTTACCCATGTAGGTTTGTCGTATCTTTCTCTCATTCTCAGCTCGGCAAGTACGCCGCTCTTTTCGAATGTCTTGGTGAATCTTTTCAACGCTTTTTCGAAATGTTCTCCGTCTCTGACTTTAATATGTATCACTCAGCTTCACCTCCTTTAAAGTGCGATACGTTGATCGGGTCGT
>JAFGUL010000214.1 GCA_016938535.1 Candidatus Delongbacteria bacterium | reverse complement strand
AGATCTTTACCGAAATCGTCCTGAAGATAGCGTTTGATCTCTCTTGAATAAACTTCGATCTCGTTTGTTTTGGAAAGATATTTTGCAGGGAAACCACCGCCCATATTTATCATTTTCAAATTAATATTCTCATGCTCAGAAAGCCAGTCGAAGATGTACTTAACCTTTGATATTGCAGAGTCCCATGCTCCGATATCATGCTGCTGCGAACCTACATGAAATGAAATTCCGTAAGGTTCAAGTCCCAGCCTGTAGGCAAGTATCACAAGATCTATTATCATGTCCGGATGACATCCGAATTTTCTGCTAAGCGGCCAGTCTGCAGTATCGGAACTCTCAGTAAGTATCCTGAAGAACACCTTTGATTTTGGTGCAACTACGGCAAGATTTCTAAGATCGCTTTCGCTGTCTGTCGCGAACATTCTTATACCTTTGTTGTAGGCATATTTAACATGTTCTGATTTTTTTATGGTATTGCCGTAACTGATCCTTTCGGGCTCAACGCCGCAGTCAAGAACTCTGTCAAGTTCATATATTGAGGCAACATCGAAATTAGATCCCATCTCCGCAAGAAGACTGATAACTTCTACTGCAGGATTAGCTTTAACGGCATAATACTGTTTAGCGTATGGAAAATGTTTTTTTATCTCTTCATATTTCTTCTTGATTTTTGCCAGATCAACTACGAGGAACGGAGTATCGTCCTGCTTGTCAGCAAAATTTTTAATTTTTTTCCACTCCTTGGGAGTCAGATAATCGTTGAGCATTACACCTCCTTGATTTTTGCGTAATGATAATCTTTTATTATGGTTCATACAACACTTTTTTATGTTTTTTTTTATGTTTTTTTTTGTTAGATTGGAATAAAAACGGAGTAAAGGTGAATAACGGTACAATCAGAATTGAATCAAAGGCTTATGAAGCATTCATATTCGACATGGACGGTCTTTTATTTGATACAGAAAAACTGTGCTGGAACTGTTTTCAGGAGATCTGTGCAGAATACGGATATGATCCCGATTTCTCGATTTACAGAAAATGTATCGGCCGAAGTGCCGTCGAAGGGAACAAATTACTTGAGGAAGGTTTCGGAAAATCAATACCTTATACCGAAGTGAACCTGAAATGGAATGATCTTTACAGATCGAGACTTGACAGCAAAGAGATACCCTTGAAAGAAGGCGTATTAAAGTTTCTCGATGAATTAAAAAACAAGAACATAAAAATGGCCGTGGCCACATCCACTGAGACCGGACTTGCTTTAAAAAAGCTCGAAAGGGGCGGTGTGCTAAAATACTTCCTGACCGTTACAGGCGGAGATAGCGTCAAAGAATCTAAACCTCATCCCGACATTTATTTAAAAGCTGCCGGTTCGATCGGTGCCGATCCCAAAAAGTGCATTGCTTTTGAGGATTCCGATAACGGCGTGAGAGCGGCCCACGGCGCAGGAATGACCGTAGTTCAAATACCCGATCTCATCGAACCTTCGGCGGATATCCTTAGACTAGGGCACACTATAGCTGAAAGTTTTGATTTAATAGAATT
>JAFGUL010000213.1 GCA_016938535.1 Candidatus Delongbacteria bacterium | reverse complement strand
TTCTTCAGTTATCAGAGTTCCGCCTGTCAGAGTAGCAATATCTTTAAGCATTTCTTTTCTTCTGTCGCCGAAACCGGGAGCTTTTACTGCAGCGATCTTGAGTGATCCTCTGAGCTTGTTGACAACCAGAGTTGCAAGAGCTTCACCTTCTACATCTTCACAAACAAGAACAAGCCCTTTACCTGTCTGAGCTACTTTTTCAAGAACAGGAACCATTTCTTTTATGGTCGATATTTTCTTATCGTACAGAAGAATGTAGGGGTTTTCCATCTTAACTTCCATTGCTTCGGAATCATTTATGAAATACGGTGACAGATACCCTCTGTCGAACTGCATTCCTTTTACAACCTCGAGAGAGCTTTCCATTGACTTAGCTTCTTCTACTGTGATAACGCCTGTAGTTCCTACTTCTTTCATCGCATCAGCTATCATTTTTCCCACAGTTTCGTCATTATTAGCACTGATGGAAGCAACGTTGGAAATCTCCTTGAAGCTGTTGCTTATTCTTTTTGTTTTGGACATGAGGAATTTCTTTACTTCGGCGACACCTTTATCAATACCCTTTTTGATATCCATCGGATTGGCACCGGCAGTGACATTCTTCAAACCTTCTGTAATGATCGCCTGAGCTATAACTGTAGCTGTTGTTGTTCCGTCACCCGCCTTGTCTGAAGTTCTTGAAGCAACATCTTTGATCATTTCAGCACCGATCTTCTGGATCGGAGTATCGAGTTCGATCTCTTTTGCTACTGTAACGCCGTCTTTTGTTATTACCGGACTTCCGTATTTCTTTTCAAGAACTACATTCCTTCCTTTCGGTCCGAGAGTAACTTTGACCGCATTTGCCAGAATGTCCACACCTTTTTTAAGTTCGGTTCTGGCGTCAATTCCGTATTCGATCATTTTAGCCATCTTTGATTCTCCATTTATGTTATGATTTTGTTATTTTACTACTGCAAGTATGTCTTCGAATTTAACTATCAGATATTTTTTCTCGTCAAGAGTTACTTCAGTTCCTGAGTATTTCGCGTAAATTACTTTGTCACCCGATTTGATCTCTTTTTTCAGATCCTCGTCATTACCGACAGCTACTACTTTACCCATCTGAGGTTTTTCTTTTGAAGATGTATCGGGAATTATGATCCCGCCTTTAGTCTTGTTTTCGACCTCTTCGATCATTTCGATCACAACTCTGTCCTTGATCGGTTTCAAATTTACTGCCATTTTAACACTCCTTTAGGTTAAATTTTTGTTTGACTTACTATATTGCAATAATCAAGCCAATTGATCTCAGGCTTGAGAACATGTCAGGTTATGTCATATCTCTGCCAAGTTTCCATCTGCTTATGCCCCTGAAGAACATCAGTATAGTGAAAGGTATCACATAGTCGGATTCCATTATCCTGTTCGTTGTGGAAAGGATCAGCCAGGCATTTTTAAAGTCCTGCCTTCTGTAATATTTTAAAAATATATTCATCAGCTGTTTTGAAAATTCTCTGAACCTCTTATCATTAATAATAAGTGAGACCGCACTGCTGTAATACATGGTGCCTTCTTCAGTGTGGAACCATCCTTCTTCGTCTTTCGGCTCACCAAATTCTTTCATGATCTGATCAATTTCTTCATCCGTGAAAGTGAATTCAGAAAATTCATCCGTATTAAAAAACTCGAAGCTGTCAGCTATAAATTTGTCGGGGTCTTTGTCATATTCTCCACCGACCGAGGCATGGGTGTTCATCAGGTCCATCGAAGCTTCCATTATGCTTTTCTGCATGGCGGGGCTTCCGAAATAAGAGCCGGCAGATGAAACCTCCTTCTCCTGTTTTCTTGCCGCAAATTCCGCAGATTCCTGATAATAGCTGCACTCCATGCATTTTTCATCCCTGATGGTCGCGCAGCATACGGGGCATATCAATTCACCGTTATTAATTAAACACTTTCTTTTTCCGGGTTTGGAACTGCAGTTCACACATTTTATTTTTGCCATTTTGCTTCTTCCGTTTAGTTATATATCTTTTGAATTAATTCCTTTAGCGTAAAGGTAGCCTGTCGCTCTTTCCTTTAGTCTGTATTTCGAAACAAGTGCTCTGAATTCTTTTCCGTG
>JAFGUL010000212.1 GCA_016938535.1 Candidatus Delongbacteria bacterium | reverse complement strand
TCGGTCGTGTTGTAAGACAGATTTCCCACATAGATTTTCATTCGCCTCTCCTGATTTGCGTTTCCCTGTTTATTTTTTCTGTACGGACCAAACCGCTCTCTCTCCAATAATTTAATTGGGTATAGTATATTAAAACATATTTTCTGCAAAATCAACAACTAAATTGATTATTAACGACGATTTTTTATTTTTATCATTAAATACTCAACTGAACACTTGAAGAATGCGGACCGATTTGTTATATTATGTTCTTTGTTAACTTAAACGCCGTGGAAATGCTATGAGTATAAAACAGCTCGCAATGGAACTGGGACCGAATTTCAGGGAACATAACATAATCGGATATTCTGAGAAGATCTCAGAGGTAGTAGCTATTGCAAAGACAGTGGCTCCTACAAATCTGTCAGTTTTGATTTCAGGTGAAAGCGGGACGGGGAAAGAGGTTTTTGCGCAGCTTATTCATGAACTGAGTGAAAGAAAAAACAATAAATTCATACCGATAAACTGCGGAGCTATACCTGAAGGTCTGATCGAAAACGAACTTTTCGGACACGAGAAGGGATCGTTCACCAGCGCTACCGACAAATCAAAAGGTTATTTTGAGATGGCGGACAAGGGTACTATCTTTCTTGATGAGATAGGCGAGCTCCCGCTGGCAAGTCAGGTCAAACTGCTCAGGGTTCTGGAGAACGGAACATTCATGAAAGTGGGGGGCTCATCCAATGTGAAAGTTGATGTGAGAGTTATCACCGCTACCAATAAGAACCTGCCTAAAATGGTCGCTAAAGGAACATTCCGTGAGGACCTTTTCTTTAGGCTTAAAGCAGTAACTCTGCAGCTTCCTTCTCTCAGGGAGAGACTCTCCGATATTCCGGTATTCGTGATGAAATTCTCTTCGGATTCCGCACAGAAATACAACAGAAGTCAGCTCATATTCGACAAAGATGCGGTTTCTGAGATGATGAATCACCACTGGAAGGGAAATATCAGGGAACTGAAGAACTTTATTGACATGCTGACAGTAATGGAAACCGGCAAAACAGTTACGGGTGATATTATACGTAAATATCTTAAGACAGAGAACACAGCTTCATACCTGCCTATGATAATTCAGGATGAGCCTCAAAAAGATACTGATCTGATATTCAGGACTCTGCTTGAAATTAAAAGCGACCTTAATCTTATAAAAAAATTCATTGTCGATATGTACTCTGACAAGGACGCTCCGCCCGTTTACGGCAGCAATGTAAAAGATATACTCGCCCCGGAAAGGGAGATCGTACCTACTGAAGAACTTTCTGAAAAAGATGAGATACTGCTGACGCTTAAAAAACACCGCGGGAACAGAAGAAAAGCTGCTGATGAGCTGAATATAAGTGAAAGAACACTATACAGAAAGATCGAGAAATACGGGATCGAATTATGAAATATTTTATCGGCACAGTCTTTTTTCTATTATTAAATTCATGCGGAAATTACTCTTTTTCAGGAAAGAGCATACCTTCCAACGTTAAAAATGCTCAGCTTCTGATTTTCGAAGATAATTCGGGAAGATATGATCTCAGCCTCCCTGAAGTACTGAATGAAAGTCTTACAAAGCAGATCGAGAATTATAATTATTTTGAGCTCGAGAATTTGTCGGATGCGGATGCGAAAATATTCGGCACCGTTGTCTCATATTCTGAAAATGTCTCTTCACAAACAAGAGATGAAAGTATTGATCAGATGATCATAACTCTTTCTGTTGAGATCAATTTCTTCAACAACGGAAGGGATGAATATATAGTTAAGAAGCAAATGATTTCCGACAGTGAATATTATACGGCTTCAGGAGGAGACGAAGAAAGAATGACAGCTTTCGATATACTTATTGAAAGAATATCCGAAAAGATAGTTCTGGCTTTAAGTTCTAACTGGTAAAAAGGAGTTTGATTATGAACCTTGAAATCGTAAAGATAAACATCCCGGAAAATTGCAATATAATCCTTGGACAGGCTCATTTTATTAAGACTGTCGAAGACATCTATGAAGCTGTAGTCAATACTGTTCCGGGTGTTAAATTCGGTGTTGCGTTCTGCGAGGCCTCCGGAAAATGTCTGATCAGATTCGACGGCAACGACGGGGATCTTGAGAAAACAGCCGCAGAAAACGCATTAAATCTATCGTGCGGCCATTCTTTCATTATCGTTTTGAAAGACGCTTTCCCGATAAATCTTATGGGAAGCATAAAGAACGTACCGGAAGTATGCAACATTTTCTGCGCCACAGCCAATTCTGTAGAAGTCATAGTCGCGTCAACTGAACAGGGACGCGGAATACTCGGAGTAATTGACGGATCAAAACCGGCCGGTGTTGAAACAGAAGAGGATAAAAAATGGCGATACAGTTTTTTGAGAACGATCAGATATAAGAAATAAAATGATCAATCCGTAAATTTATTATTCATAATCATAAACACGAATAGACCTTCTGTCTTGCGCAATTACAAATATCCTGTTTCCGAGAAGGCTGAAGTTCTCACCGGGTTTTACAAAATCAAGGACTGTCGTGTTTATAAAAGCACCTTTTTCGAAAATGTCCGCATAAAGCGAGTCCTGATTCTGAGATGTTCTCTCAGCGGGTGAGTTTATCCATAATTTATTTTTTTTGTCAACATGAATTGAATTTATTGCCTTCTTATAGTGCTGGATCCTTGTATCAAGAGCATTAAAACCTGCAGACGTTAAGAAATCATTCAGTGCGTTAAGTTCGTATTCGTTATATTTGACGGGCGTGAAATCCTTTTCAATTATCTGTTTGATGTTAGATCTGCTGTTTATTGCATATATTTTATAATCCGATCCTTTATTTTCAGCTATATAGAACATTCCGTCCCTCAAAGCGTAAGTTGTGAAAAGATCGGGCGCGGAGAGTTTATCAATCGGAAAGCGTATCTCTTTTATTACCCTGCTCACTTTAAACCTGTCATTCAAAAGGCACAGGTCGTTTGTCATATAATCTACTGAATCGATCATAGCTCTTTTCCAGACGAAAGATGAAAGATTTGTTTTTGAATCGGACATCATATAAACAGGTTTAAAGCCGGACATAAGGAACTGGCTACTAATAAACTGACCGTTAGAAAGATATCTGACAAGTTTGTTTGATCCCGGGTCATAAACAAGTAAAGTATCATACATTAAAGCAAATTGAGAGGGAGCTTTAAACTGGCTGATATCGATACCGCTCTGCTCCGGAAAATATTTGTCGAATTCACCGCCGGAATTGTATTTTTTTATTACTGCATGCTTACCATCCAGTATATATATATTCTCATTAAGATCTGTTATGACCTGAGCTATTTCGCCGAATCCCCTCATCGAGTCGGGAACATTCTGGGGACCGTTAATTTCGAATAATAAATCTGTCTGAGGTCTGTAAACACCTGCAGGCTCACCGGAGTTTTTATGAAATTCAATTCCGTCTATCAGTTCAAATGAATGTTTCTTCCTCTCTTTGGAGCAGCTTAACATGATCATGACGAGTAAAACTGCTGATGTCACCGTAAATTTTATTTTCATAAGTGTCTCCTTCCATTTGGCGTAAATATAAATTCCCTAACGCATAAATTCAAGTAATTTATCGTCATCTCTCTCATATTAAAGTTCCATTCTGAATTCGATCCTAAGTTCATGGAAAGGCTTTGTGTCGTATGAAAGAAATCTGCCTGAATAAATAAAACTGCCCAAAACGCTCTTTCCGAACCTGTAATCCGCGTTCGATCTCCACTTATAGCTCATACCTCTTCCAAAACCTGAATTCATTGAGAACGGTGTTTCCCGGTCCGAATCGACTTTTACTATATCTATACCGGCTCTGAATATGCCGTACTTTAAAAATCCTGCAGACATACCGGGAGAAATTCTGTAGCTGTTTGACGATAATTCACGTATATCTTCATACTCTCTGCCGTATTCTGCCTCAACCGACCATATGAGATCAGGCCTGATGCTGTGCCTGATGCTGTAAGAAACATAATTATTTAAGAGATCATCAGTAATAAAATCTGAAAATCCGTATCTTTCTTTTTTTTCGAATTTTCCTGATATCTTATGAGTGAAATTTCCAAATATCCTCTTTACTGACATATAGTTCTCTTTCAGCAATGAATTGTCTGAATAATTCATGAACTCGCGATAGAGGCTTTTTCTGTAATGGAATGAATATTCGGCACTAAATTTACTGTTCTTCAAAAAATACAATCCTGTTCGGGAATCGATGATGCCTGTGATCGTAGAATCATTTTGAAATGTTTTAATATTCAGCAATATCACATCGGATGTTTTGTCTGTCGCCGACTTTTCTTTGATCTCAATATCCTGTTCTATATCAACTCTTGAAAGCCAGTACAGAATATTGCTTCTGTCTTCACTGTCGGGAAAATCAAAAAACGATCTGACTGTCAGACTGACCCCGGCTGCTTTTGACGGGTCGTCCGCCGTATTTATATAATATGAAAAATCACCAAAATCATCAGGATAGTATTCGCCGCCAACAAATATGAACTGACCGGTACCTTCATCAACTTTATAGTATGTCCTTATCTTCTTGTAATAATTCGTTATCTCTGTTCCGTATTCACCAAACACTCTGAATCTGTTTTCTCTGTTATAATTCAGCCTGATATTGATCATATCGTAATTTACATTCGAAGAATCTGTGCGGTCGACCTTAACATTAGTCCATACTGCATCCGTGCTCATTACGGATCCCAACCTTTTCTCGACTTTTACAGTATTGGTATATCTCTCGACGGGATCGATGTTTTCAGGACCTGTTCTTCCATATTCAAAATCATGCGAAAGTAATGTGTTCGAAGAATTATACGCCGAGTGATTCCCCAGCTTTGAAGAAATCTCTTTATTACCAGTCCCGTCAATACTTTTCGAAGAAGTGACGTGTCTAAGATAAGGTCCGAAACTCCACAAATTTCCCGTAAATCCCGGATTGAAGAACAAACTCGTCTTTTCTTTTACTATTGAATCATTTTCAGCTTTATAAAATGAGATGTCGGCTTTGTAGAAATAATTTCTTTTTCTCAAGTATGAACTGATCTTATGTCCGTTCTCAAAGAAAGAGCCGCCTTTTTCCAGATAGAAAATGCTGTAGCTGTTCGATATATCGCTCCCGATCCTGTGATCAATTCCGAGTCCGTACCTTAGATAGTCCCCGGCTGTGTTCATATCACTGTCGTCTATGTCTTCATCTTCAAGGACTCCTTCCAGCCTGGACGGCAGGATAAGTTCCTTATTGTAATATTTTCTGCTCAAGTTTATCTTAAACTCTCCCAAACTGCCCTTTCCTGTTGAAAAAGACAGCATCTGCCTGTCACCGAGACCGTTGAATTCAGTTCCGCTGCTGCTGTATTGATTTCGATTCATAGCTGATGCTGCGAATTCGCTCTCAATAGAAATCCTTTCAGAGATAAAAGCACCGCAGAAGTGCATTCTTGAATATGAATCGGGAGCTTCTATCTTTATGAGCGGAAGATAATTGCCGCCGTTAAGACCGTCGTATACAAAAAATGATGTTCCGGTGCTGTCGTAATCAATGTTATATTCACCGCCAGTTTCAAAATATGAAAACCTTACAGTATAGTCTCCGTTTCCCTGGCCTCTGTAAACATATACCGAATCTGGCTCAATAAGATCATAATCGCCCTCGTCAGGTGTAAATAAAGCACCTGAAGCCAGAATATACTCGTCTCGGGAATCCTGCAGCATTTCTTTTATCTTATCAGTCATCTCAAAAGAAACAGGCTTGTCCTTTACATCCGATGTCTGATAATAATTGAACCCGATTTTCATGCCTCTTTCTTTAAAGTCTGCTTTTGTATCGATCCCGTATGTCATGTTATAATAATCGTCGTCAGAATATCTGAAGTCTATTATTATTCTGTCTCCGTCGTGCACAGGTGTACCTGCAAGAAAGTATAGTTCGGAATTTAAATTGTTAAAGTAATAATCGGAACCCCGGTCGAGTTTTTTGCCGTTCAGCCACACAGTTTCCGAGCCTGGCTCGATCTCATAGCCTGTCCTGTCTTCATTGTTTCTGATCAAATACGGTCCTGTGAGACCTTCCACTCCTGTGAAAACTGCGCTGGAATATTCTGTACGGCCGGCAGACACGAATCCCTCTGCTGTATAATCGTTGACATTAGCGTTCAGCAGAGCTCCCGAAAGCGAACTCTCCAGTTTTCCGAATTCTCCATGATCGTAATCTACTGAAAAATTACCCATTCTTGAAAAAAATCTCGGATGCCTGAACTGTATGTAAATATTTTCTATGTCCTTTAGGGATTCAGTTGAACCTTCTTCAGATACGGCCATATTATCATCCGAAACAAAAGCAGATATCTCCATATTATCAGAAAGTTTTCCGTTAAGCTCAAGATTGAGACCGGATACCATTCCTGCCCCGGAAGTGTTGTTAAAACTGATCCCTCTGTATATAACTCCGCTTTTCCGCAGTTCACCGCTGTCTGAGATATTCGTGTCTTTTTCTATGAGAACTGATGAAGTATCAGAAACGACTGAATCGGGGAGAATGTACCTGTAAAATGATTTTCCGGTCATATCTTCATAATCCTCCGCATGTAAAAGTAAAACTGCTGCTAAAAACGATATTCTGGTCACCTTACTTAACAATAAAGACTGTCTCCGAATTTGTCTGAATATTATGAACTTAAATGAAAAATTCAAGTATTTATTTCGATTAGTGAACGAATTTGCGGCTGTTTTGTTCAAATAAAAATACTTGCAAAAAAGCTAAATTTGCGATATTATTATGGATGATAGTGGATGTTAAATTAAAAAATGAGGGTAAAATGCCGAAAAGATCAATACTGATAATTATGCTGACAGTTTCAATTATTTGTGCCAAAGTTAATGTTGGATTTTATACTCTGTCGCAGAATGGAGGAGATGTTCAGAATAAATGGATCGGATACGCTCTGGCCGATATTACCGCGGAAAAACTTACAGCCGTGAACGAGATAAATATAATTACGGATGACAGGATATATGATTATCTCGTTTCAAAAAATCTGAATCCTTTTGTGAACACTGCCTCAGTAAATTCTTTTACAGGCGAGATAAAGGAAAATTTCAATCTGGATTATATTGTCACGGGAAATTACTCTGTAAATCCTGACAACAGCCTGCCTGTAAATGTTGTTGTATACAATCTTAATGAAGGTACCGAGACCCCTGCGATCGTGATACAGGGCTTTGTCAACGATCTCTATACAATAGTTTCCTACATTACTCAGCCTGTCTGCATGAATATGGGACTTAACCTTAACATTAATGAGATAGCAAAGATCAAGCAGATAGACCTGACCGCAAAAAGAACAGGTGTTGCAAATACATACAAAGGTAAGATAAGTCTCCGGAACAAGGATTACAGGGGAGCAGCAGAATTTTTTGAAGCCGCATATAAAGAGGATCCGACAAATTCTGTCACAAAAAAATATTACGATGAGGCACTATCGTATTTTTACGGCAACGGAATTTTCTCATATAATCTCCTTGAAAGTGATTTTACTAACAGTACTCCATTCAGAAAACAGTATATGATCACAAGAAATATCTCTAAGAGCTACAAGGGTGAAGTTCTCTCTTCCAAATTATCCCCGAGAAACGGTGGAACACATTTTGACATTGAGCTTAATATACGACTGACTTTGCCCGCAGGTATCTATTCAACAGTTACTTCTTTAATCGAGAAATTCTCGTCCGGAGGAAACAATAATCTTGACGACGGTGTTTATAACCCCAACGCTACTAAGATCGTCAGCGAAAGAGAGCAGTTCGAGAATAACGTTGCAGGTTATATGATCAACGTCAAATTTCTTGACAGCAACGGAAAACCTCTGCAGCACAGCACCCAGTCTTTCAAGACGTCATTCGGAATGTCATATTCAGGATCTGTCAAGAATGTTTTTAAGAACAACTATGCAGATACATATGTGATAATGCCGTCAGTTACAAGAGAGATCGTTCAGCAGACATCTTCTATTGAAATAACAGTCGAATAAACTTCGATTAAAAAATAATACGACCGTCCGAAAATTCGGACGGTTTGATTTTTGGAGAAATAAAATGCTTAAATATGAACTCAACGGAGATAATCTTGATCTTGAGTTGTTCGGCAGAATAATAAACGATCCGGAAGCGGTGGTATCTGTTAGTGATGCCGCAAAGAAAAAGATACGCAGATGCAGAAAGATCGTCGACACTATAATTGAAAATGATACTATCCGTTACGGAATAAATACCGGGTTCGGGAAATTCAGCAGTGTGATAATAGATAAAAAAGACACCATAAAACTTCAGAAGAACATAGTATTATCTCATGCTGTGGGGACAGGAGAACCTTTTGAGAAGAGAATCGCAAAAGGAGTAATGCTTTTAAAACTGAACAGTTTTCTTCAGGGCTATTCGGGCGTCAGAATGGAAGTTGCAGAAACGCTGATCTCCATGATAAATAAAAATGTGATCCCAGTTATACCGCAAAAAGGGTCCGTAGGAGCGTCCGGTGACCTAGCTCCGCTTGCACATATGGCTCTTGTTATGACCGGAAAAGGAAAAGCATACTATCTTGGAAAAATGATGTCCGGAGGTTCTGCTCTGAAAAAAGCCGGTATCACTCCTCTTGAACTCAGACAGAAAGAAGGTCTTGCAATACTTAACGGTACTCAGGTAATGACCTCAGTTCTAGCTGTGTCCCTGCTGGAATCACAGATACTGATAAAATGTGCCGACATAATAGGGTCTTTATCCCTGGAAGCTCTTAAAGGATCACCTTCAGCTTTTGATGAAAGGATACAAATGGCAAGACCTCACAAAGGACAGATTGACACAGCCTATAATTTAAGGTTGTTACTGAAGGGTTCAAAGATCGTCATGTCGCATAAAAACTGTCCGAAAGTTCAGGATGCATACAGTCTGAGATGCATGCCTCAGGTACACGGGGCTGTTAAAGATACATATAATCACGCAAAAAAAATACTTGAGACTGAAATGAACTCCGTAACGGACAACCCGCTAGTATTCGATTCTGGAAATGAAGTGATATCGGGCGGCAACTTCCACGGCGAACCGCTCGCTTTAGTTTCTGATTTCATGACCATCGCAGTTAGCGAGCTTGCCAGTATTAGCGAGAGGCGGATCGAATACCTTTTGGATACGTCCACTAACGACGGGCTTCCGGCCTTCCTGACGAGTAAAGGGGGACTTAACTCCGGATTCATGATGACGCAGGTAACTGCCGCAGCACTTGTGAGCGAGAATAAAGTACTCTCTCATCCGGCATCGGTCGATTCTATACCGACTTCTGCGAACAAGGAGGATCATGTAAGCATGGGAGCTCATGCAGCAAGAAAACTTTATGAAGTTTGTTCAAACGCCAAAACTGTTCTGGCGATAGAACTTTTGTGCGCGGCTCAGGGTATCGACCTCAGAGGATCGGACAATACTTCAACTGCTCTAAAAATAGTTGTTGAAGAGATCCGGAATAAAATTAGTTTTATGAAATCAGACCGGTTCATTCAGCCTGACATAATAAACGCAGAATATCTGATATCTCAAAACAAGCTCATTGATGCCGCGGAAAGATCTGGAAAATTAAAAATTTAAACGGAGAATGAAATGATCGTACTGACAGGATCTGGACTGACTGTTGAAAAAGTCGTTAAAGTCGCAAGATTCAACGAAAAAGTAAAACTGCATCCGGCAGCTGTGGAAAGAATTAATAAATGCAGAGAAATGCTCGAGAAAAAAGTAAAAGCAAAAGAAACGATGTATGGAGTAAACACCGGGATCGGTGAATTTTCTGAAGTGGTCCTTTCAGATGATCAGGTCAAAGATTTTCAGAAATATCTTATTTATAATCACGCAGCAGGCATCGGCGACCCTGCTCCCATAGAGTATGTAAGGGGAGCTATGCTCGGAAGGATCAATGTTCACGCTCACGGTAATTCCGGAGTCAGGCTCGAGATAACTCAAACGCTGGTTGATCTTCTGAACAAGGGAGTTACTCCTTACGTCTGCCAGAAAGGTTCGGTAGGCGCATGCGGCGATCTGGCCCCTATGTCGCAAATAGCGCTGCTTATGATGGGAGAAGGCCAGGCTTATTACAAAGGCAAACTTATGCCCGCGAAAGAAGCGATGGACAAGGCCGGCATACCTGTTCCCGGCCTTAAAGCAAGGGACGGGCTTGCAACTATAAACGGCTCCAATGTACTTACTGCCATGAGCGCTATCTTTCTATATGATGCCGACCGCTGGCTGAAACAGGCTGAAATAGCAGCGTCAATGTCTCTTGAAGCTCTCAAAGCTAATATGAAACCATACACTAGACTTTTACATGAGGTCAGGGGGTTTAAAGGCGCAATAAGAAGTGCTGAATCTATCAACAAGATCGTTTCTGGCGGAGACCTGAAAGAAGGAAGAGTTAAGTGCAAAGTACAGGACGCTTATTCGATGAGATCTACTCCTCAGGTAATCGGTGCTGCTCACGACGCGCTGGCCTATGCGAGATCACAGGTCGAGATCGAGCTTAACGGTGTCGGGGACAACCCTATATTCTTCCCGGAAAAAGACCTTCAGATATCCGGCGCGAATTTCCAGGGATCGCCAGTAGCTGTTCCTATGGACATGGCCGGCTACTGTATCACTATGGTAAGCATTCTTTCTGAAAGAAGAATGAACAGGCTGAACAATCCCGCTTTAAGCGTAGGTCTTCCGGCCTTTTTAACAAAAGGAGCGGGCATGTTCTCGGGACTCATGCTGAGCCAGTATACCGCAGACATGCAGATCACTGAACAGAAACTTCTCTCTACACCTGCATCAATAATGTCCATACCTGCCGCTGCGGACCAGGAAGATTTCGTTTCAATGGGAATGAACACAGCCATAAAGAACTTCCAGATACTTGATAACGCGAACGGTATTCTGGGTATAGAGTTTATGGCAGCCGCACAGGCTCTGGATTTCAGGAAATCAGAGTACAGTTTCGGTAAAGGCACTCAAAAAGCCAAAGATGTAATAAGAAAACATGTTGAATTCCTTGATATTGACAGACCGCTCTACAAAGATCACACCGCCATGAAAGAGCTTGTCAGGTCAGGAGAAATATTAGACGAGGTCGAAAAAACAGTCGGCCGGCTTGAAAAATATTAGTCGTATATAACATGTTCAGGGGCGGGGAAACCCGCCTTTTTCATTTATTGGTAAATATTTTATACTTAAGATCAGCTGATTCGCCTATAAAATAAAGGTTAAGTGTTCCTCTGTCATATTTATAAGTCCAGACTTCCAGCTTCGTACCATAATCAAGATCATACCAGAACTCTTTTTCCGCGCCCTGGATCTGATTGTTCGTTTTGGTTATGAACCTTTTGACATCAGTTGTCCCTATGGCATTCACGATCTCGTTTTTTGTCATTCCAGGACTGACCTTGTCGTAAGGCCGTTTCTCCCCCGTGCATGATGAAACGAGAAATATTATTGCCGCAGTCAGAATAATTGAATGAGTCCTGATAATTCACCTCCCTGATAAATAATAACATTTCTCTGCTCTGGATGCAATAAAATTATTAACAAATTTGTCTTGCATTTATTTTCGCATATAGTTATATTTCAACCTCGTTGAGCTCAGGCTCGATTTGTTGATTTAATTTATTGAAATAAAGAGGTTAGCATGTCAAGAATTTGCGACATATGCGGAAAAGGTCCGGTTTTCGGAGGTTCTTTCTGCAGAAGAGGTATGGCCAAGAAAAAAGGCGGGGTCGGTATCAATATTACCGGAAGATCAAAAAGAGTTTTTTATCCTAACCTTCAGACGGTTAGAGTAAAAAAAGACAATGAATCTTTAAAAATTAAGGTTTGTACTTCCTGCCTTAAGGCCGGAAAGACAGTTATCGCCTGATATTTAAGTCATCATGTAAAAAGACCCTTTCTCAAGGGTCTTTTTCATTTATAAAAACGTTCGCTCTTTTCCGGTCTGGTCTTAAACCTTTTGTGTATCCACCAGTAGTGTTCGGGAGCTTTTCTTATCTGAGCTTCGAGAACTGATGTATATCTCTGAACGAGGTCTATGACCTTTCCGTCGAAATCTTTATCCGAAGTTAAAATATCATCAAATTCTATCTTTGTAAAACTCAGATTGTGTTTTGTTTTGTCGTACTTGTCTCTAACGGTATTGACCATAAGCATAGGAATATTGTACTTCAGACTTAACACTGCGGGATTCTTGTGGGTGGATGCGGGTATGTTGAAGAAATCAACGAAAACACCGTGCTTCCTCCCTGCGTTCTGATCGGACAGCAGAGCGACGAAATAGTTGTCTTTAAGCGCTCTGAAAAGTTTCGTCATCTGTTTTCTGTGTATTACAAGTATGCCGGATCTTTCTCTTGGTATATCGATAAGACGCTCTGTAAGCTTATTCTTCTGATTTGCAACAACAAAAGACGACTTTATACCGTTGCAGTTAGCGTAATGTCCGCCTGCCTCAAAAAAACCGTAATGACCTCCGACAACGATGCATCCTCTCCCTTCTGCATTTATGGACATTAATAGCTCTGAAGATACTTTATCTACGACCAGATGCTTTAGTTTTTGATCCGGAGTGAGGAACATATATTTATAGCTTTCGAAAGAGGATATAAGAATATTCCTGTATGACAGATTCCTTATCTTTTTTCTTGCGTCTCTGTTCATATCAGGAAAGGCTGCCTTGAGATTTTGCATAACTACTTTATTTCTCGGTTTGACAATAAAAGCGAGTATCAGAGCAAAAAAGTCGGCAGTCAGCACAGTTGCCCTAAGCGGGATCAATCTGATCATAGTCTGAAATATCAGCATGACCGCGAATTCAATATAGTGCCTGAAACTGTGTTTCATTACGCCTCCGAAATAAAAAGCGACGGTTTCCGTCGCTTTTTATCGGGATTTATTGACAAATCAGAATTTATCCCTGAATTTCTTTAGAACGGATATATACTCATCCATCTCTTCCCTGCTTCTCTTCTCGGTGACAGCGACCAGAAATTCATTATCGGGCAATCCGAATTTCTTCATCGGTACACCTGCAAATATTCCGTTCTCCAGCATTATGCTCATTATCTTATCGACATCGTATTTTGTTTTTATTACGAATTCCTTGAAGAAAGGCTTGTCGTATCTTATCTCAAAACCGTCAACCGAGGCTATACCGGCTGCAAGGTAATGACTTCTTCTGTAGCAGTTCTCCGCTACTTCTCTTAAACCCTGCTCTCCCATGGTGTTGAGATATATTCCGGCGGCAAGTGCGCACAAAGCCTGATTGGAGCAAATATTGGATGTTGCTTTGTCCCTTCTTATATGCTGTTCCCTGGTCTGGAGGGTCAGAACGAAGCCTCTTTTCCCGTCAACATCTTCAGTCACACCCACCACGCGGCCGGGAATCTTGCGCATGAACGGTTTCGCAGCAGCGAATATTCCGAGATACGGTCCCCCGAAAGCCTGCGGAAGACCAAGCGGCTGACCCTCAGCAACAACAATATCGGAACCTGATTCCGACGGTTTTTTAAGCAGGCCTATACTGATCGGGTCTATAGCTGTTATAAGCAGGCCCTTATTCCCGTGTATAATTTCCGCTATACCCTCATGATCTTCAATATTTCCAAAGAAATTCGGGTTCTGTACAATTAAGCATGATGCTTCTGAAGTATCTTTTTTCTCAATATCTTTTTTACCGAAGGCACCGTCTGTAACTTCGATAATCTCAATTTCGTATCCTGAAGGTTTTGTGAATGTTCTTACAACTTCCACCCATGCAGGATTCACCGTTGACGATATGAGTATCCTGTTTTTCCTGGTATGCCTGCATGCAAGGATCGCAGCTTCGGCCATAGACGAGGCGCCGTCGTACATGGACGCATTGGAAATATCCATTCCGGTAAGGTTGCATATCAGGGACTGGTACTCATATATACTCTGAAGTGTTCCCTGACTTACTTCAGCCTGATAAGGCGTGTAAGCTGTCTGGAATTCCGGTCTTGAAATAAGATATGGCACTATTGAGGGTATGTAGTGATCGTAAGATCCTGCTCCCATATAGGAAACACAGTCCGACGTACTTCTGTTCATACCCGCAAGTTTGCTTACCTGCCTGCTTACTTCCATTTCGCTCAAACCTTTACCCAGGCCAAGTCTTCCTTTGAAAATAAATTCATCAGGGATCTCTTTCAGAAGGTCTTTGAATTCCGAAACGCCTATAGCTTTCAGCATTTCCTGTCTGTCTTTTTCTGTATTACTGATATATGGCATTTTTTCTTCCGGTTTTTTATTCTACATGTGATTTGTAATCTTCGGAGTTCATAAGTCCGGAAAGCTCTTCTTTGTTCGAGAGTCTCAGCTTTACGATCCAGCCTTTTCCGTAGCAGTCACTGTTGATCAGTTCAGGGTTATTCTCAAGATCAGGGTTCACTTCAACTACTTCTCCTGATACGGGAGAATAGATATCGGAAGCGGCTTTCACGGCCTCGATCACACCCAGGCTGTCGCCTTTTGAAAATTTCGTTCCTGCCTGAGGAAGTTCGACATAGGTAATATCTCCAAGCTGTTCCTGAGCGTATTCAGAAACTCCAATTACGGCTATATCCCCATCGATCTTTGCGTATTCATGGTCTTCAGTAAAAAGAAATTCCTTCGGAAATTCCATTTCATTCTCCTTGTTTTAT
>JAFGUL010000211.1 GCA_016938535.1 Candidatus Delongbacteria bacterium | reverse complement strand
TCCCGGAATCAGTATTTCTCTTTTCTACATCAGACATGCTGTCCTAATTTTTTAGAATATACGGTAGTTCGTACGGAAGAAGAATGCAGTACTTCTGTTACCTTCGTTGAAATCATCATCAGGAGTCTCCGTCGAAACTGGTATTTTTGCTCCGACAACGAATTCGAACAAACTGATAGGATATTTAACAACAGGTTTCAAATCCATAAATACTGTCTTATCCATTCCCTCTGTCCCCTCTGTCTCGCTTGCGAAATGAATTCCATAACTTGCGTTCAAGCCAAAAGTAAGATTGTATTGCCATCTGTAATCAGCACCTACAGAAAAAAGGAAGTCGTCCCCTCTGTCTGTTTCCTGTTTGCTTCCGTCCCACATTTCTGTTTCGTATGTTCCGTTCATCGTATATATCATGTTACCTTTGAAAGTGAATTGATCCATGAAGTAATACCCTGAACCTCCGAAGGTAAAATCCCAAGTGTCACTTCCTAAAGCTACCATGTAAGTAATTTCATCCTCCTCTTTTTCGGCCTCAGGATCTCCCGTAGGCATTTTAGCAGTAAGATTAACATCGAAATATGTACTGTACTTATCAAGATACTTGCCGTAGCCTGCTCCTAGCGAAATATCCCCAAGTCCGCCTATGGTTACACCGTCAGACATGGGAATCTTTTTTGAAACATAATATGGTATCATTGCATTGAAACTAAATTCTCTCCATCTGTACCATAAAGGAAGATGTATCTTCTTTGAGAACTCGGTTATGTAGATTTCGGCCGATGTAGTAAGGTCTTTTTCGGGAATAGGTTCAGAACCTTGATCAATTATGTACGAAATAACAACAGGTTCACTGTTAAGAATTTCATCACCTGTTGTGTTTGTAGTGTGCTCCTCATTGTATGCATCGTAATACTCTTCCTGCGCCCAGACGAATCCGACACAAACCAATGCTAGTAAAAGTAACACTCTTTTCATTTTTCCCTCCTGAAATTTAATTTAATGTTTTCCACAGATCATCTGAAATCTCAAAAATTTCTTCTATTGTCGGTCTCATATTATTACTGTGCCTCCCCATCTCCTTTTCGACAGATTTTATAATATCGGTAAATTTTATCTTTCCGTCAAGGAATTTATACACCATAATTTCATTCACTGTATTTAGTACAACGGGAAGTGTTCCTCCTTCTTTTGCAGCTTGAACTGCAAGCCCGAGTGCGGGGAATTTCTTTACATCGGGTTTAAAAAATGAAAGTTTTGCTATTTTCGCAAAGTCTATCCTCGGCAGATCGAGGTATGATCTATTTGGATAAGTCAGAGCGTACTGTATCGGGATCATCATGTCGGGAAGACCGAGTTGAGCTATGACAGAACCGTCGGTGAACTGCATCATGGAATGAATGATCGATTCGGGATGTATGACAACTTCAATTTTATCAGGTGCAATGTCGAACAGATGTACAGCCTCTATAAGCTCAAAGCCCTTGTTCATGAGTGTCGCAGAATCTATCGTTATTTTGTCTCCCATAGACCAGTTCGGATGGTTGAGAGCTTCTTTGAGTGTAACATTCCTTAGGGAACCTTTATAATCCCTGAAGGGTCCGCCCGAGGCTGTAAGAATGATCTTTTCAAGCGATGACCTTTCCTCCCCATTGAGTGCCTGAAGCATAGCCGAATGCTCTGAATCAATAGGCACTAAAGTCGAACCGGTTTTCTTCATCATTTTTTTTATAACCGAGCCGGCCATGACCAGTGATTCCTTATTAGCCAGACATATTTTCTTTCCTTTTTCCGCCGCATATACCGTAGGCTTAAGCCCGAAAGATCCTACGATAGCATTGACAACGACATCAACTTTTTCATCCTGACATGCCTGTTTTAGACCTTCATCGCCTGAAAGAACTGTTATCTTTTCGTTTTTTAGCGAGGAGCTCACTTTTGAATAATATTCATCTGAAGCGACCACGAATTCGGGTTTATACAACTTTGCCTGAGAAACAAGAAGCCTGTAATTATTGTACCCTGAAATATAACTGACTTTGAATTCTTTTTTCAGATTGTCGCAAATCTTAAGCGTATTTACGCCTATAGAACCTGTCGAACCGAGTATTGAGATGTTCTTTTTAGCCACACACTCCCCTTCTCCCCCGGGTTGTGTCTAATATAGTAAACTTTTTCAAGCTTGACAAGCTTTTATTTTGTTCTTTCGAGAAGTTTTATGTCGTTGCCGATGTAACGGGGCTGACCCGTGGAGAGTATAACACCGAGCCAGAAATCGCCCTCGAGGTCGATCTTTTTCCTTTTGCCTATGACTGACTCGAGAGGTACATGGGTAAATTTTCCGTTCCAGTATCCGACGAGAATATCTGTTTTGCCTGCCATGCCTGCGTGGACAGCGTTCTGTGCCAGGTTTGAACAGAAAACGGAATCTATGGGAATGGGCGGTAATGATCGTATCATATAGCTCGGGTCAATATATTTGAGCGTGTATTCAAACCGGGTGCTTGTGAAATGCTCTTTTATTCTTTCCTGAAGATACAAACCTATATCGTTATGTAGGATATTACCCGATTTGTCAACCCCGGCAGCACCATCAAAAAGGTTCTGTCCTGCTCCTTCTGCGACCACGATAACGGCATGATGCTTTTCCTCGAGTCTTGCTCTCAGAAGTTCAAGCAGTCCCCTCTCCCCTTCGAACTCGAAGGGTACTTCCGGTACGAGAACGAAGTTCGCATCGCCGGATGCGATCGAAGCCGCCGCTGTTATATAGCCTGAATCTCTGCCCATAAGTTTTACAATTCCGATACCGTTGTAAGCTCCTTTTGCTTCCGTGTGTGCAGCATTGATCGCTTCGACGGCTGAGGAAAAAGCGGTCTGGTAACCGAATGTGTGCTCGACAAAAACTATGTCGTTATCGATCGTTTTAGGAATTCCGATTACAGATATATCGAGACCGCGTTTTTCTATCTCGCAGACTATATGATGAGCTCCTTTCATGGTTCCGTCGCCGCCTATCGTGAAAAGCACCGAAATGTCAAGTTCAACCATCCTGTCAACCATTTTGACTACATCCTGCTGTCCGCGGGAAGAACCGAGAATTGTCCCTCCTTTCAGGTGAATATCCTCGACCATTTTTGTTTCAAGAAGATAGGGTTCAACCCCGCTTTCCTTCACCATACCTTTAAATCCGTATCGGAAGCCGTAAATTTTATCGCATTTGTACCAGTAATGAAGCTCATGAACGAGTCCGCGGATCACATTGTTTATGCCGGGACAAAGACCTCCGCAGGTAACTATTCCGCAGGATATCTTAGAGGGATCGAAATGCAGATATTTTCTCGGGCCTGCCACTTCAAAAGCCGGTATCTCTCCGAATCTTTCGAGATATTTTTCTATAAAACTTCCGCATGCATTATATACGACCTTAGAGTCATTTCTTACAAAATTAGCCACATAATCATCGTCGCGGTACGAAAGAGGTATAGGCGATAATATCTCGCATTTCCCGAGATCTTTTACCTGCGTATTATCGAATATTTCCTGTATCATTTCCTGACCTCTTATCCTTTTCTGAAATTTAGAGCAATATTTAATGAATTTAACTAATAAATCGGATGAAATCAACACCGATTACAGAAATATTCTCTAAAAGTTGATCATGAAATTCACTTCCGCTGAATGCACTGTATCTGAATCTATAAGATCGTTCCCCGAACCGGAAGTGTCACCATCTTCCGTCTTGTGCCTTGAAATCCCTGCCATCATCTCAAATCTGGCATGGCTGTAGCCGGCCATGATGTAGGTTTTTCTGCCAGTCCCGGAAAACGAATAAAGCCCGGGGTATTTTCCTGTATCTGCATAGCTCGCATAAAGTATTGCGCCGTTTTTGGAGTAGTAAATATCCCCGCCTATCCTAAGCCTGTATTTACCTTTTCTGAAATAGACTGCCGAACCGAAAAGATATCCGTATCCGCCGTCTGATTTGTCAGCATATCGCATGTCAGCAGAAACCGAGACTGCCTTTAACTTATGGATCATTTTAAGCCTTGCCAGATATTCTCTATCCTCTGAATAAATGAAATTCTTATCTGCACTCTCTTTCGATTTATATCTGAATGAGGGTTCAAAGGCGGTCTCTCCGGCGTTAAAGCTGCTTTTTATTGAAAAGACCGCTCCGGGATAAAGAGAGTTTGACTGTTCCGAGAAATAGATTATGTTTTCAGAAATTATAATGATCTTCTTGAGAGGTTTCAGTCTGAACTTCGCACCGAATACATGTTCTTCCTCACCGCTTCCAAGCATCATCCCGGGTGAAGTCAAAGTAAATTTATCCGCCTGAACATAACCGTAAAAGAAATCGGCTGACAGATCTTTCGTTCTCATTTGAGAATTAATCTTAAGGTTGATCCTGTCGAGATCTGTTGCAGCATCTCCCCTTAAAGTCCAGTTACCGGTCTTTTTGAGAAGGCTCATTTCTCCGGTTATACCTTCAGTAAGCTTTGAATCATTATCTATTTGCCTGCTGAATTTCTCGTCCGAAACTGAAACTGCGTAGTCTATGACTGAATTTTTCCCTTCTGCACCGGCTCCCGTCACTTCGTGATATGAATTGTGGTATCTTAGAATCTCGTTTATTGTTCTGGTGTAGGCATACAGATTGACTGTCTGGATCTCTCCATCCTCGTTTAAAGTAGCGGAAATATACTTTCTTCCGCGGAATGCGGTTATCCTGAAATTTTTATTACCGTAAAAAGCAGATGCTCCCGTGTAACCGAAATAATCTATGGTTGACGGCGCTGTTCTTGTAAGATCATGAAAGTTCGAACTGCTTTTTAAAGCGTACTGATCGAAAACAAAACCCTCTTTCTGAAGCATTCCCGAAAATGAATTGAGGCTGAAATGACCAAGTATGAGCCTGAACCTGTCTTTATGACCGTAAACGATATTACCTTTCAGATTGTCGGAATAGTTCGCTTCTCCGGGCTCTTTTTCTGCAAGAGCGCTGACTGAAATATTTCTGGAACTGAATTTTAATTTATGTGCGAATTGACTGGGATTTCCCATGTATTTATATTCATCATAGCCGCGCGATTTTTCTAACTTTCTTTTAAACCTAAGGCTGTACTCTCCAGATGAAGCTTCTTTTTCTCCGTATTCAAAAATAATACAGTCCTCAATGTAATTTCGGACCTCGCTGTCGAGTATGTCCTCATCGGTAAGAGTCAGAAGTGTACTGATCCCGCCTTTCTCTCTGATCCTGTTATATATTCTCTCCGCAGTGATCTCATCTATGTACGGAAGACTGTAAATATCTGAAGGTGTCGCAGTGTTTATGTTAAGAGGATTTGATGTGTAATAATCGGTCAGCGCTTCAAGTTCGTCATATTCTAAGTATTCGCTTTCAATGGCAAAAAGAGAAGCAGTGAAAATTATCAGGCATGATAAAAGGGATTTAGAATTCATACACCAGACCGAAAGAATGGGAGTATGCAAGATCGAAATGATAAGACATTCCGTAACTGAAGTTTAAACCTGAGTATTCGATTGAAAAACCTGATGTTATAAGCTGAGGATCGAAATTATATCCTGCAGACACTGAAAAATAATCAAAAGGCTCATACTCGATCCCTGTTTTGAAGATCGCCGGATTTGTGCTGTCTTTCTCGACTCCAGTAAAAATATTGAAGTTCTCTGCCGTTCTGTAACCGAACGAGACAAGCATGGTCATCGGGATATCTATATTATCGGTCTCGTGCGCATAAATATTGAGGATTGAAACTACCGATCTGAAATTACCTGTAATGTCGTAAAAAGCATTCAGGTCTGCACCGAATGAAGTTTTTGATCCGAGCACATTCTTGAGCCCGTAATATTTAATTGACGGAAATATACCGAGCCCTTCTTTTGAATAAGCCATGACCGACACAACAGCTGAAGTTTCTCTGTAATCTTCATTCCCGAAAGTTTTTCCGGCTAACATAAAAAGCGTCTTGCCGAGACTGCCTGTATAAGATACCTGCTGCATCGAAAGTTCACTCAGCTCGAAAGGTACGAAATAAGCTGCTGAAACCGCCCGTGCGCTTCCTGTCAAATACGGAACGAGAACATCGCCTTTCTTAAAGCCAGCGATATTGCCTATGCGTACTGAATTGGGATTGATGTTCACTGCCTCGAACGATCCGTAGGAAAGTGTCACGCATAAAAGTGCGGCGCTCAGAATGTACTTTATCATTTATTCACCTTTGGGATGTGCTTTTTTATAGATCTTTTTCAACCTTTCGAGCGAGACATGGGTATAGACCTGAGTTGTTGAAAGGCTTTCGTGACCGAGCAGCTCCTTGACCGACATGATGTCGGCTCCTTTGTCGAGCAGATGAGTGGCGAAAGTGTGCCTGAGGATATGGGGCGAGGTTTTATGGACTGTCGCAAGCTTTAAGAGTCTGTCTGACACTATCCTTTGTATCTGCCTCTTTGATAGATGTGTCCCTTTGTTACCTATGAAGAGG
The DNA here is from genome assembly GCA_016938535.1 of Candidatus Delongbacteria bacterium. The sequence continues at coordinate 6,324 of JAFGUL010000211.1, read as the reverse complement.
AATTCACTCGACTTACCGGCATCTTGAAGAACTGTCTCCCTCTCCCCCGAATAAATCTCGTATTTTCTCTTAATGTGGTCTGACAACGGGAGTATCCTCTGCTTTGAACCTTTACCTACTACGGAGAACACATCTCTGCCCCTCTTTATGTCTCCGACTTTCATATCGTAGAGTTCTGAAAGCCTTATCCCGGTACCGTAAAAAAGCTCGAAAATCAGGCTTTCCCTGGAAGTCAGGAAATCTGTTTCAGTAAAATGCTCCATAAGATCTATCATCTGATCATTCCCCACAAACTCAGGCAGTCTTGATTCAGATCTGACCGAATTTATAGCTGAACCGATATCCTTCTCAACCTGTTCTGTAATAAAAAGAAATTTGAAAAAGCTCTTTATAGATGCTACACGCCTGTTGTATGTTTTCTTCGATTTCCCGCTCAAAAGAACTTCACGCAGGTAAGGTCTGATCTCATTTCTGGTTATTACTGACGGCGAAAATCCTTCTCCGAGACTTTTTTCAAGAAATCTGTTTAAGTCATAAAGATCATTCTTATATGATGAAACTGTGTTCTGAGAATAATTCCTTTCTTTGCTCAAATAGATAAGAAAATCATTTATCTGGTCTTTCATTATACTCTCCGTATTCACAGTATAAAGATAACCAATAAATATGGTTTTTTACAAATGGTATTTCACATCATTTTTTATTAAATTGCGATATGGGAATAATTTCCGGACGAAATGACAACTTTTTTATAAAACACGGGTCTAAGTATCAGACGGACGCGTCTGTCTCCCGGGAGAAAAGAAAAGGAAAAGCGAAGTGAAAAGAATTGAGAACGAACTGATAGAAAAAGCGGCAAAAGGCGACGGAAGAGCCTTCGAAAAACTGATAAGAAATTATGACAGGCAGATCATGAACCTCTTACTGAACATACTGAAGAACGAAGACGATGCATCGGACGCTTATCAGAATACCTTCATCAAAGCCTACAACAGTCTCGGCCGTTTCAACAGGTCATCATCTTTCTACACCTGGTTATACCGGATCGCAGTAAATACCGCCTACACGACCTATAATCAGAGAAAGGATCATGCCGGATTTGAAGAGGAAGTGCACTCCCCTGCAATTTCGGAAGATCACCTCGAAGCCAAAGAACTCGAGCTTAGCGAAGAGGAAAAGAGAGAGATGGTGAAAAAAGAATTGGAAAAACTGTCCCTTCAGCAGAAAAGTGTCGTTTACCTTAAAAGCTATGAAGGGAAAAAATTCAGAGAGATAGCAGATATCCTGTCTCTCAACGAAGGCACCGTGAAGAAATATTTTCACAGGGCGGTAGAAAATATAAAAAATAATATAGGTATTTAAAAAAGGGGCGAAATTATGGATAACATTAAAGATAAAATATTCGATCTGGTTTACGGTGAAATAACCGATCCTGCAGAAGCCGGCAGAATTAAAGATGAACTGAAAAAAGACCCTGAGCTTATGAAATATTTTTCAGAACTTGAAAAGCAGAGAGAACTTTTGCGGGAAGAAGCATTATCAGACGCCCCGGACGATCTTCTCGCAGAGAATAGAGAAAAACTGTCGGCTTCAATTTCGGACTTAAGACCACATTCGGTATTCGATGTGAACATATATGTAAAGAATTTTGCAAAATACGCAGCGGTAGTTCTACTGACATTTTACGCGACAATGTATCATTTCGGGCCCGGAAGATCATCGGCACCTTCAAACATATCTCATGTCAGAACCGGCGATATACCTTACAAAAATGTTTCACACACAGAAGAAAATATTTACAGCGGTATAGATATGAATAAATATAAAGTTGACAATCTCAATATAGAAGAATCGGGAAATGAGCTGATAATCAATTTCGATGTAAGCACGAACAAGGTAATAAGAGGCTCAAAGAACGATCCCGAGATAATAAGGATGTTAAATTACCTCGTGGAGCATGAAAACTCTTCGGGTGTAAAATATAAGACTATGAAAGCTATGAACAAATCAGGAGATACTCCCTTTACGGAAACGCTTATAAGAGTGATGAGCACCGACAAAGATCCGCTTATCCGAAGAATGGCGATGAAAATGGTCTCTGATCAGACTTCAGATATTGCCGTGCGTGAAGCTCTTTATAAAGCCGTTCTGACTGACACTGACCAGACGAACAGGATCGAAGCGCTCACGATACTTGAAAGTGCGGACTCCGAGTTTGCCAATAAAGCTCTGAGAAGTGTCTCTGCGGAAAACAATGAATTTTTCAAATTCAAAGCAGAAAAATTAAACCTGAACGAAAAATAAGGATAATAAAATGAAGATAAAAACTATAATGATCATGATCTTTGCCGTTATAATGACCGAAGGCATTTTCTGTGCAGGACTGTCAGGATATTCCGCAGACGGTTCAAAAAAGATCATCGTCAATGATACGAATATTAAACAGCTTACACTCGAAGGAAAGAATTTTGAAGCTGAAATAATCGGCGGCAGAACAAAAAATATTGAAATATTTATTTCCAAAAAGAGATACTCGGAAGATGAACTGAAAAACACCGTTTTTACCCGGGACAGCTCTTTTGAGCAGGCATCAAAATTTATTCTCGGAGAAAAAGAACTGAATATAAAATTCGACAACAAAAAAGAACCTGGAAAATTTCTGACTGTCTTTACTCCTGAGAATATTTCAATGATAATCACTTTTCAAAGCGGAAGAATAGATATATCAGGTGTGAAAGGCGAACTCCTTCTGGACGGAAAGAGTATGGATACAGTCATAAAAAATGTTTCCGGTGTTATCAACTACAGGAACAAATCGGGTGATCTCAAAATTGACGGTTTCGAAGGCGTTCTTGATATTAAAACATACTCAGGCGATATCCGTCTAAAAAATATAACCGGATCTTTAACAGCGGAAAACACTGCAGGGGAGTTTGAACTTAAAGAATTCGACGGTCAGCTCAAATGTTCATTCCAGGTGGGAGACATAGATATTGAATCTTCAAAATTTACAGCAGCCGAGATTGAAAATCAGAGCGGGGATATCAGGATATCGAACACTAAAGGAGATAGAATAACACTAAAAGCTTCTCTCGGGGGTGTAAGCATAAGAGACAGTCAGACAGGTATGATCGATGTCGAGCTGAACGCAGGTGAACTGGAACTGAGCAATGTAACTTCCGATATTGATTTCGAAATAAATCTCGGCGATATCACTCTTAAAGAATTTACACTTCTCGGCAGTCAGGATTCAGGCATTGAAATTAATTTCGGAGAAGTAAATCTGGGATTCAAAGATCCTTCCTCTTATAATTTTTTGAGATCGCTGAAAGATGAAAAGGTCAAATACGAACCGGGAATGGATATTGACGACGATGTCAGGATATGCACCGGGAACAATAAATGCCTCAGGATAGAGACAAATCTGGGCGGAATAACGGTAAAATAGGAAAAACGGAGAATTAAAATGAAGAATATTGTAATTTTATCTTTAATACTGACCGGTTTACTTGCGGCGGATACGGTATCAAAGTTCAAAGATTTTACTTTGGAAGAAAATGATACACTTAGATCTGATGTGAAAGTATATAACGGCAACGCTGAGATAAAAGGGTTTCTTGACGGCAGTCTTGAAGTTTATTCCGGAAATATAAAAATAGCCGGTACAGGAGAAGTAACCGGAGATGTCATAGCTTACGCGGGTAAAGTTTTCAGGTCGGATGAACTCGATGATGAGGCCAGTTTTTTCGTGGTCGATGAGCTTAAAAGCCTCATACTCGGTAAGGATAAAGGCGACAGGTCAGTAAGCATATCGATGGGTATGAAAGGTCCCGGAAATCCATTTTATCTCGACAATGATGACCAGAGAGGTTTTTTCTTCCATAATTCGCTGATCAGAAAAGATTTCATTTCTTATTCCAAGGTAGAAGGTTTGTACCTCGGTCTGAATGCAGATTTCAAACTTCTTGATACAAAATATATCGATTTTAAAATGAACGCTTCGGGAGGTTATGCGTTCAGAATGGAGGACTGGGAATATTATTTCGATCAGAAATTTTCTTTTTTCGACGAAAAACTGATCCTCGGCGGAGCGCAGTATAAAAGCGTGGCTTCGGAAGATCAGAGAAAGCTGCCCTCTTCTCTCAATTCGACCTCGGCATTTTTCCTTCATCAGGACTTTTATAACTACTACATGGCCGAAGGTTACGGTCTTTTCGCAGGATCGCTTTATAAGATCGAACAGGGCGACAACAGCCATGAATTCGGTTTGAAAGCGGGAGTATATTCGGAAGATATTGACTCTTTGCGTAACAGAACTCAGTGGGCTCTTTTCTTTAACGGAAGAGATTTTACTCCGAATTTTGACGCTGATGACGGAAAGCTTGTCGAGCTGACCGCAACAGCAAGATATGTCGGTAAACTGAAAAGTTTCGGCACCTTTATCGACACCTACTATACTCACGAACAGACACTTGACCAGTATGAGCAGGAATTCTCTTTCACAAAAGGCCTTTTCAGCATTTTCGTGGAAAGCAGAGTGAAGGATATGTTCGTTTTCTCCAATCTGTTCAGACTTGAATCCGTCAGCCCCTTCGATATGTCCGCGAACAGAACTACACCGAACTTCAAATACATAACAATGGGTGGAACCGGCACACTTCCGGGGTACAAACTGAACGAATTTACGGGTAACAGGGGCTTCTACGACAGGTTCATAATCGGATTTACTGCCTTCGATCTTTCTGAAGTGAGAGCTATTCTAGACATGGGTGAAGCTTACAGCTACGATTCTGAAAAGATCACGGAAGGGATCGGTAAATTCGGTTTTTCAACTATGAAAACATCGTTCGGTTTGGGATTGACGATCGGAGATAATTACCTGATATCGGCTCACAAGAGACTCGATTCGAATAAAAACCCGTACCAGTTCCAGTTTTCCTATATATACAACTACTAAACAGGAGCTTCAGGATGGAAAAGACAGAGAAAGATAATAAGATCATCGGAGCAAAGGAATACATTCTTATGGCTTTTTCCGTCATTGTAATTGTTTCAATGCTGGTAATAGATAAGATGATCTGAAACACTATCAAATATAAATCGCACTAAATGAGGGATTTTTTCCCTCATTTTTATTTCTTGTAATAAACTATCACTTCATCTCTTTTTCTATCTTATGATACAACTTCGTCGGATTTTCGCATTTAATATTCTCATAGATCAATTTTGAAAGTTCTTTATCAAGCGGAAGGGTCTTCAGATCATTTTCCTTATAAATTTTATATATATCCTTTGAAAATTTTTCACACAGAATACAATTTCCCGGTATCTCAAATACTTTTCTCATCCCACCGTAAATATCGTCAAATTCTTCATCGTTGATACTACCGAATGAGATATTCAAAAATTCACAGGGTTGAACATCCCCTTTAGCATTGATATAAAATCTGTCGGTCCCTCCAGCTGTGCAACCGAACATATCAGGGTCTTCTTCGATTATCTGAGCGGAAATAGCAGGGAAATACTCGTATTTTTTGTCGGAATTATAAATATTGACTTTTTTCTTTATCAATTCAAAATCGTTGTTGGAATATTCCTCAACTCCGCTTTCCAGCCATGCACCGGAAGGCTTTGGTTTGATCAACTGTATCAATGAAGCTTTGAAATTCTTTGCCTGAATCATTACTTTCTCAAAATTGCCGTTCCTGAAATCTTCCTTAAGCAAACATGAATTGAAAGTGACAGGTATTCCGGTCTCATGACAAAGTTCAATAGCCTTTTCCATAGTTGACCAAGCCTTATCGTTGCCCATGAATTTATTTACCTTTTCAGGATCATAAGAATGCAGAGAAAACATAATTGCAGTAAGATTAGTCTTCTTAAGTTCAAGCAGTCTTTCTTTTGTGATACCGTATCCTGTGGAATTTACCCAGATCTCTGAACGGTTATCAATTTCTCTGCATATTGATAATAATCTGTCAAAGACAAGGAATGGTTCACCGCCTTCGATATTAAAAAATGCAATACCTTTATCCTGAAGAATTTTTACTACAGGAATAAGTTTTTCAAGATCAACATCTTTTCCTTTGTCCAATCTTTGATAACAGTGTTCGCATTTATATGTACAGGCTGAAGTAACTGATACCAGGACTGTAGTGCACGGAAGTTTTTCTTTGAAAACTGCAAATTTTTCACAGGAAGTAAAAAAAGCTTTCGATGGAAATCCCGGAATATAGAGATCAAGTCTGGTGTTATCATTGATCTTAACGAATTTATTATGAGAGATCTTACCTATGAAATAATTCAATCTTCTAAGAATAAGTA
>JAFGUL010000210.1 GCA_016938535.1 Candidatus Delongbacteria bacterium | reverse complement strand
GGGTGCTAATAGAGGGACTCGAACCCCCGACCGGCTGATTACAAATCAGCTGCTCTAGCCAACTGAGCTACATTAGCATTTTCGGACAGCAAATTTATGAAAATAAAATATCATTGTCAAGCATTTTATTCAGTATTTTTAAAACTTTTTTTATTTGACAGGTCTGACTTTTTTCCTGTATGTGGTACCTTTGTAACGGATCACGACTTCTTTATCGTTCAGTTCGATGATCTGAAGATCTTTTTCGGGAGCACCCATTCTCGCTCTTATCTTTTCTGCATCAATCTCTTTGCCTGACCTTAAGCTTGTATAAACAAGAGCTTCGGCAAAAACCGCATATTTCTCGCCTTTTTTATTGAAATGCTCAGCATTTTTGACCTGATTTACGCTGAATATCACTATGCTCAATGCAATCAATATTACTGCAGCTGTGAATTTAATTAACTTTTTCTTATTTTCAGAAAGTCTTTCTTTTTTTTCAGGATCAGTTTTCTTTAGCGGATCTTTTCTGCCTGTCAGAGATTCAAGATCTGCCTTATAAGCCTCATTCTTAAGCATATTTTCAGCTGCTTTGACTAAAGCTGTCTGATTTGAATAGTTTTTTGTCCCAATATTTTTTATAAAAGTAAATATCCCGTTTTTTTTATCTGAGATCATTTTAACGGTATTAAACTTATCCAGGTTAAGTTTGTCGTAAAATCCTTTCTCTTCCGCTTCTTTAATAAGCTGATCTGCGGCATACTTTAGATTTTCCCAGTCTTCAAGCCAGATCTTTGTTCTTAAATTTTGAAGTTCACTTATAATGCTGTTTATAATATTAGTTTTTTTGTCCGTTCTGACTTCATCGATTTTTAATTCAATAACATCCAGTATATCCAGTGCATCTTCAAATTTCTCATACGACTGGCTTTTCATGATCTCATCGATCTCGCTGAACTGTTTAAGTACATCATTTGAATCGTTTATCCTGAAGAATTCTTTATATTTTTCGAATGCGGAATGAACGATCTGGGCTTTTTTAAGAATACGGATGAATGATTTTTCGTATTGCCTCGAGTTCATATCTAAAAGCATATTTATTTCATTAACTGTCTTTTCAGAAATCATAAGCGAAAAAAAAGTGCACGAACTCAAAGCGGTCTTTAAGCAATTAATTCTGTTGTGAACCTGATTTCTTACCCCGGAGTCGATCAGTTTTGTATCCTTAATATATTTTTTAAGTATCTCTTCTGTTTCATCAAGTACTTCAGAAGCTTTTCTGTTCTCACTATAATCATTCTTTTCGAGAAGATCTGAAGCCTGTTCCATAAGAGGTTTTACTTTTGATTCAAACTCTGATAATGGTTCAACAAGATCCCAGGATATCCATTCTTTCAGTTGATTGTAGTGCCTTAAATTAGGAAGATAATATCTGTCTCTGTCTTCATTATTCTTGCGGATGATAAGTGATAGTGAAGACAATGAATTATAGGTTTTTTTAAGAGCAAAAAAAGAACCGCTAGTATATGCAGATTCTATATTGGAAATTATCCTTTCACACTCTGACTGATATAGAGAATCTCCAACATGATATTTCGCCTTGTTATATTCGATCAATTTTCTTTACCCGGGTCTGTTTTATCTTCGGCATTCTCATTGTTTTTAATATTTATTCCAAACTTTTTAAGATTTTCCGATACCTTTTCTTTTTCGGCTTTAATAAGTTTCTCATAATACTTTTGCAACTCCTCTTTTATATTAGAAAAGTCTTCATCGATATCTGCTTTGAAAGCATAAAAATAATCAAATCTCGTGACTGCTTCATCTAAATATTTAAGAGAGTTCTCATGATCTTTCTGAGACGCATAAAATTTTGCCAGAAAATAATAAACTTCCGGGATCCGCATGAATTCCTCATCAATTACTTCAAGAAGTTCTTTTATCGCATTATCCGACTCACCTCTTATGTAATAGAGCCATGAAAGCATAAACCCGCTCAAGGCCTTCATGTAATGATCTTCCATTTCAGAAGAATGTTTTTTTGATTCCTCAAAAAATGCAAATGATTTCTCAAGATCAAAAAAGACTCCGGGTCTGTGGTAAATCAATCCTAAAATAAAATGTGCATAGGGATTTTCCGAATATGCATTCACGCATTCTTCCAATCCCGTTTTCGTTTCTTCAATTACATCGCGTTCCGAAGGGTTTTCAAGATATTTTGAATATTTTTCAAGATTATTCATAAAACATTCAAAAGCTTCTCCTTTCTCTGCAAATATCATAGAGTCTTTTATAACCTCAATACCCTTTGAAAGATCACCTGACTTCATCTCGTCAACAGCAATAATATCCGTCAACTCTATTGTGAAAGATGCTCCCAGATCAGTAAAGTTTAGCGTTCCTTTTTTTTTCCCCTCATAACGGGATTTAATTATTCCCGAAGCTTCCTCTTTTTCTTCTTCGGATATCAGTAAAGGACTCAAACCTATATCTTCGAACTTTCTTGAATTGATTTTTTCCTCTGTCAGTTCTTCAAAATCAGGATTGTTCGCAATTCCTATTTTATTCATACCTTTTATATTTATTTTTTTTAGGCCTTGATCTTTTATTAAGCAAATATAATTTTGCTCAAGATACTGTCTGTATCCGACATCTGATCCAGTATAAAATGGCTTTAATAGCATTCTTTTCCCCCGCCCGTTAATATTTCACAGCAGCTATACAACTCCGCACCGTATATTTTAAGCAATAGGGATTATAAAGTCAACCCAAAAAAACATAATACTTCTTTAATAAGTTTTATTTCTCTTTGCTTTTTTATCATATTTTCGTTATTATTTGGCCTGCTGAAAAGAGGAGCGGATCGTGAAGGGTAAAACCGTAATAATATTCAATGATGTGATCGTTGCCACTACCGTAAATCCCGTAACTTACGACAGAGATGACGATGATCAGAAGGAATACAGGTTCACGAACACAAAAAGCGGCCTTGCTGCTTCACTTTTCTGCAAGGAAATAGAGATCATTCCCCATGACCATATTGTAGTTGAGATCTTTTAAAAATCAGTTTTTTTGAACACGAACAGCGAAAATCCCGAAAATATCAGACCGGAAAGTACAGAGCTCCATAAAACCGAATTAGTCAGTTCTCCGCCCGTGATCAGGTTATTGATGTACAGAACTGTTTCGCTAACCTTCGGTAATATCCCGTGAAGCAGACCGGAGAGCATGCTCAGGAAAGAGTCTTTCGACCCCCCGAATCTTTCGACTCCCGCCACTATCGGTGAAAGTATGAAAACGAGAAAATATGTCATCATTAAAGATATAACGCTGTTCTTTATAAACATTGCGGTCATCGCCATCAGTGCAAATATGTTAAAGAAAAATATCATTATGACGAAACCGGAAATTATCAGCCGGAAATTCCAGATATCGAATTTGACCGAAAGGATAACCCATGAAAAAAGAATGATGTAGAAAACATTGAATGAGACGGCAGTCATCGCTCCTGAAAATCTCTGAAAAAATATCTTACTCCTTGATGCCGGTTTAGAAAGGAGCAGGTCGATATTTCCCTTCTTCAACATGTCAGGAAATACTGATGAGACTGAGAAAAGTGAAATGAAAAGAGATATGAAAAATATCGTAACGGCTATACCGGACTGTATGTAACCGAGAATTTTCCCTGCGCTGAAATTCTGAGCATTACCGCTGCTTTCTACCGCATTACCGAAAATACTGATCATTACTTTGGAATCCATACCTCCGTACTCGAGATTAAGCGCAAATATCAGAGCTATACAGAATAAAGTTCCGAGAATAAAAACTGTAAGAATTATTTTCTTTGAAAGAAGTTCCTTTATTGTAAGCAGATAAAGTCCCGTAATTCCCTCCTATCTTATTACCTTTATGAAATAATCTTCCAGCGAACTTTTAAGCTGTTCGATCCCTGTGATCAAAACTTTTTCCGACCTTACCCTGTCAATTATGTCATTCAGATCATTTGCGTCCGAGATTGAAGCTAGTGCAGAATTATTTTCAGCGGTAAAAGACATCTTCTTTGATTCAAGTATTCCGAATAGAATTTTTTCTGAACCTTTAGCTACTGATATCATATATTTTCCGGTTGACTCGAGAAAGTCTGAAGTTCTTCCCTTTTTTATCAGAAGTCCGTCCTTCAGTATAGCAATCTCATCTGAAAGTCTTTCAACTTCGCTTAAAAGATGTGAGTTTATAAATACCGTTTTACCCCTTTCCTTGAGACTTAGGAGTATTTCTCTTATCTCGATCCTGCCGACCGGGTCTATTCCGTCAGTGGGTTCATCGAGAAAAATAATTTCCGGATCGTTTATCAGTGCCTGAGCCGTCCCTATCCTCTGAAGCATGCCCTTAGAGAATTTCTTCAGTTTGAGCTTCTTCTTGTCTTCGAGCCTGACAAGTTTGATAAGTTCGGGTATCCTCTCTTTTAGAACTGATCCTGGGATTTTAGACATTTTACCGTAGTAATAGAGGAACTGCTCAATGTCCAGAAAACCGGGGAACCTGTGATTTTCCGACAGATAACCGATATTCAGCCTCGATTGAGGATCTGCAATATTTTTACCGAGTATAAAACCTTCGCCGGAGGTCGGTAATGCTATTGAAAGCAGAAGCTTCATCAGAGTTGTTTTACCGGCTCCGTTAGGTCCGAGAAGTGAAAATATTCTGCCTTTTTCGAGCTGCAGATCGAACTCTGTAAGCGCTTTGATCTTACCGCGGGAATAATGTTTGGTTAAATTTTTCGATTCTATTGCCAGCATTTAAAGGCTTTCTATCAGTGATTTTAAAAATTTCCAGAAATTGGTCACGGAATCAATTCTCATTTTTTCATCGGGTGAATGAGCTCCGTAAATATCGGGACCGAAAGATATCATATCAATTCCGGGGTATTTTTTACCTATCAGACCGCATTCGAGACCTGCATGAACAGCCTTCACCTCAGGCTCCTTCCCGAAAAGATCCGTGTGTACTTTTTTTGCCGCATTGAGAACCGGAGAATCAGTATCAGGCGTCCAGGCAGGATAGGGATCTTTGCTGATATAATCGTAATCGGCAAGCAGCGCGTGAGAGATCACTTTTCCGGAAATGTCGTGAACCATACTTTCTACTGAACTTCTCTGACTAGAAAGAATATTTATTCCGTCCTGACTGATTTTTACCGAAGCCAGATTTGTCGAAGTCTGAACCAGCCCTCTGATCTCAGGGTCCATTGAGCATACACCGTGCGGGAAAGAATAGATAAGATTAAGCAGATCAGATTTATCTTTCTCGGTCAGCACTTTATCCGGAAGTTCAACTTTGATCTTATTTATGCTCACATTACCGTCAGTTACAGCAAATTCTTTTTTGAATATTTCGTCGTATTTAATAATTTCTGTTTCGAATATCGGCATTTCTTCTTCGTTGAAACAAACCGTTGCAGCAGCCTCTCTCGGTATTGCATTATGCTTGTCCCCGCCATTGAAAGATTCAAGGTCGAAGTTCATTTTATCGTTAAGATTCCATAATAGTCTGGCAAGCAGAATTACAGCGTTTCCCCTTCCAGTATTTATGTGAAGCCCGGAATGGCCGCCCTTGAGTCCGTTAATGATGATTTTATAACTTAGCTCTTTATCATTGTTTTTTCTCGTAGTGATCGCTTTGAACAGGCCCGTGGTTTTACCTCCCGCACAACCGATATAAACTGCACCCTCTTCTTCTGAATCGAGATTCAAAAGCGTTCTGCCCTGAAAAAAACCTGATTCAAGTGCATTCGCTCCGGTAAGGCCGGTCTCTTCATCAACCGTGAAAAGACATTCTATCGGTCCGTGCGAAATATCCGAACTGTCCAGCACTGCGAGGGCTGCTGCGACACCTATTCCGTTGTCAGCTCCGAGAGTCGTGCCTCTAGCTTTAATAAATCCGTCCTCAACAAAAAGATCAAGCGGGTCATTGAAGAAATCATGTTCGGTTCCCTCGTTTTTTTCGCATACCATATCAAGATGTGCCTGAAGCGTGACAGTCTGCGTTCTTTCTTTCCCGGGCGTTGCATTTTTAGATATAAGAATATTTCCGGCTTTGTCCGTGTTCACCTTCACTTTTCTTTCTTTGCCGAAATCGAGAATGTATTTCGATATTTTCTCTTCGTGTTTGGAAGGCCTCGGTATTTTACTTATTTCCAGAAAATATTTCCATATTTTTTCGTCCGCCAGTTTATCAAGCATTTTTGCTTCCTCCGAAATTAAATTCCATTCCCTCATTGGCAATAATTATTTCAAGCTTCGATGAAGGATATTTCCCGTTCAGATATTTTACAGAAGAGCGGTACATTTCCACTATCTTTTCATCGTCATTATCGTGGTTGTGATGAAATAGAAGCAATTTTTTTGCATTCGCCGTCACTGCCGCGTCAACTCCGATCTCGGCAGTAGAATGACCGAAACTGTATCTTCTCGCAAGCTCATTAAAATTATACTGGCTGTCGAATATGAGCACATCGGCATCTCTGTAAAAATCAACATAGCCGGATATTCCTGATTTTGCAGTATATTCCGCATCGGTCGCATATACGATCTTTGTCCCACCTTTGACCACTGAATAACTGTAAGAAGAGTTCGGATGATTGAGTTTTTTCGACTGAACGGAAAAATCACCTATCTTGATTATTTCGTTTTCTCCGATAACCGTGAATTTCTTTTCGGACGGTCTGCTTTCCAGGCTTACCGGAAAAAAATTGCTGTTCTGCTGAAGCTCAAGCATCTTCTTAAATTCAGGGTGATGTGAAAAGAAATTTATTTTTTTGCCCGAAATATGCACAGGTGCGAAAAAAGGGAGCCCGTTTATGTGATCAAGGTGGAGGTGACTGAAAATAATGTTATACTCATTCACTTCCCTGTTAAAAAATGTTCCGTCCAGAAGTTCGTTCCCGAGCTTTCTTATTCCTGTTCCTGCATCAAAAATTATCAGGTCCTTATTGTCCGAAACGGTAACGCAGGATGTATTACCTCCGTAAACCGTGCCCAGCCAGGTTGGAAGACCCGCTATAAACCTGTCAATTTGATCATCGTTCTTTATATCGTTATCTGTTGCAGATCTGAGCACAGATCTCAATTTATTTGTATAAGCTTCAGGATCCAGAGGAGTGTTTATACTTCCCCTTACTCCCCAAAATTTTAACTTCATCAGCCCCGACCGTTTTTTTTTCTTTTCGTGTAAAATATATGTATTTAAATTTGCGACCGCAAGAAATAAATTATTACAGTTGAAGATGAAAATAAGTTTCTTGATTTTATTACAAAACTCCGTTAAATTGCAGTAAGAAATAAAATCACTTGAAAATCAATGGAGGATTTGGAATGAAGAAATTAATTACGGCAGTTCTTGCAGTAACAATGATATTTTTGATATCATGCGGGACTGCAGGCACAAAGGAAAAATCACTGAAAGAATCAGCACTGGCAAAGAATTATGCTCCCGAAAGCTCTATGATACTCATGAGTTTTTCTTCTCTTGAATTATTGTTTTCAGCTTTCGATGTCCAGCCGAATTCAGTAATGGGAGAACCTGTCCCGGAAAATGTAAAGGCCGAAATGACCGAAGCTCTGGGATTTAACCCTGCCGATCCGCTTGAATATGATAAGATCGGTCTCGATATCAAAAGAGAATTCGGTCTGATCCTTTCTGATCTTAAAGTTAACGGCAGCGATCCTGAAATGACATCGGCAGACATAGGATTTCTGTTCCCCGTAAAAAAGGGGGCTGACTCATTCGGCTATATTAAGAACAGAATGAATTCTCTGCAGAAAGAAGGAGTAACCGTTACAGAGAATGACGGCCTTTTAAGAATTACTGTCGAAGGTCAGGAAAATATATCTGTTTCCGTAAAATCGGACGGAGACTACCTTGCATTCAACCTGTCTATCAATTCAGCTTCGACCGCTGATATGTATTTCGTTTCTCCGAAACACCTCTCAGACTCTCCGAATTATAAGGAAGTTGCAAAAGAGATCAGCATGGGATCTGATTTTTCATTCTACCTCGATGCTCAAAAACTTATGGCAGGCAATGCAGAAGCTCTGAATTCTCTTGCAAAACAACATCCGTCACTTGGAACGGGTCAGATGGGTTCTTTCGACATGCTCAAGCACAACAGAGGCAGCGGTATAGTGTGTGATCTTTCTTCTTCAGATCTGGTAATAAGATCTGTCGGATTCGCTGATCCTGAGCATATAATGTACAAACTGAGCAAGGCGGAAAACAACAAATCGGTCATCACCGGAATAGAGAAGAAACCTGCTCTGCTGCTTGCTTTCGTTATAAACGCAAAAGAATATCTTGATTACATCCTGAAAACACTTCCTGAAGAATCTGTTGTGGCCTTTGAGAATGAAATACAGAGCTACAAGGATATGACCGGTGTTGACATCAGAACGGATTTCATAAACGAACTTGCAGGAAGCATAAACCTCGGTATTTTTGACGGGGCTACTGTCAACCTTATGCAGTACAATTCTGTTCTGAACTTCAATATGAAAGACAGGAATAAATTCATTGCGATAATTGATAAAGTAGCTCCTATGGCAAACATTCAGAAGATGAGCCCGGAAGCAGTTGCAGAAATGATTCAGGGTAAAACGGTTCCTGAGAACACTGATCTGTACTCGATAAATCTCGGTATGACATTCATGTATATCGTAGTCGAAGGCAACAATGTATCGATCTGTACAAGTAAAGAATTATCTGCAGACGCCGTAGATAAAAACAATGCGGGATTCATTTCAAAGCTGGACAAGAAACTCTCGGAAGGTCTAAAGAACGACATAAATTACTTCTATATTGATTTTAACGAATCCTACTTGGCAACAAAGAACATCTATCAGTTCTTTGCCGGAATGTCGGGAGGAGAGAATGTTCTTAATGAAAAAGTTGACGGGTTCGTAAACAAATTCGATTATCTTTACGCATACGGGAACATTGACGGACAGAAAGTTAATTCTGAACTGATAGTCAAAACAAAATTCAGTAAACCGTTCTTCCAGGCTTTAAAAGAAGAAATAACAAAACTCCAACAGTAATTTAAGGCTGCTCCGGCAGCCTTTTTTCTAATTTGAGGACTATATTATGATTTTAGTGACAGGCGGTGCGGGATTTATCGGAAGTGCGGTCGTTTGGGAGCTCAATAACAGAGGTATATCTGATATAATTATTTCCGATCATCTCGGTGAATCTGAAAAATGGAAAAACCTCAGAGCGCTAAAATATACCGATTATTTTGAAAAGAGTGAACTTCTTGAGCATGTAGTTTTTGACAGCATTCCGTATAAGATAGACTGCATAATTCACATGGGTGCATGTTCTTCAACCACAGAAAAAGACTGCTCGTACCTTGCCCTCAATAATTTCGAATACACTAAGATCCTCACTGAGTACTGCATTTCTAAAGACATCCGTTTTATCTATGCATCAAGCGCGGCGACCTACGGTGACGGAAATTCCGGCTTTAGCGACAGCGAAGATAAGATCGAAGAATTTAGGCCTCTGAATATGTACGGATACTCAAAGCAGATGTTCGATCTGTATGCAAAAAGAAAAGGTTATTTCGACAGAATAACCGGAATTAAATTCTTTAATGTTTACGGACCGAACGAATATCACAAGAACGATATGAGCAGCAAAATATTTAAAGCTTACCATGAGATAAGATCAAACGGAAGCATAAGGCTGTTCAAATCTTACAATAACAAATATAAAGACGGCGAATCTGTCAGGGATTTCGTTTATGTCAAAGACTGCGCAAAAATAATCTGTGACATGATCGGCAGGAAAGAAATTACAGGTATATTCAACCTCGGCAGCGGAAAGGCGGAAAGCTGGAACGATCTTGCTAAAGCAGTTTTTGAAAGCATGGGAATTCCTTTGAAAATTGATTATATTGATATGCCCGTGAATTTGAAGGATAAATATCAGTATTTTACCGAATCAGACAATTCAAAACTTAAGTCGGGCGGGCTTGAGATCAAATTCACACCTCTTGACGAAGGTATTGACGACTACATACAAAACTATCTGAGAAAAGACAAGCATCTCGGAGACTGAACTAAGCCCCTCCGCCGTAAAGATTTTCGCGCGTTTTCTGAATGTATTCAAGCTTTTTTAATTCTTCAGGCGTTATCTTGCCGTTTTTGGCCTTTTCTATAAGCTCCACCATCTCAAGGAACTCCTCATCTAACAGATCCCCGAGGACATTTTCTATATTTTCTTCAGGCTTCTGCTTCTTCGGTTTTTGGTTTTTCATATTTAAACAACTTGTTAAGTTTTATTTTAAGTTCTTCCTCTTTTGACATCTTGAGAAGATCACCGTCATAAGCTATTCTGACATCTCCGGTTTCTTCTGAAATAACCACAATGATCGCATCACTTTCTTCTGAAAGCCCTACAGCTGCCCTGTGCCTTGTGCCGAACTGGGGACCGATCTCCTTAGTTGTTGCAGGCAGAATACATTTAGCGGCCACTATCTGATCATTTGTTATTATGACTGCTCCGTCATGAAGAGGTGAGACCGGATTGAAGATAGTGACAATAAGTTCGGCTGAAATATCACTTTTGATCGGTATGCCGGATTCAATAACTGTTTTTATGCCGACATTCTTCTGCAGGACTATTAAACCCCCTATCCTCTTGTCGCTTAGCATGAATGTAGCTTTTGATATCTCATCGAATATCGTCTGGGCTTTTATCTGTAAGAACTGCCTCACGATCCTGTTCTGTCCGATATGTGTGAGAATCCTTCTGAGCTCAGGCTGGAAAAGTATAAAGAATGCAAGCCAGAATATAGTCTTTATAGATGTCATCAGCCAGGTCATTACCGAAAGATTGAAGAACTCGACTATTATTGCAAATAGAACTACTGTCACCAGACCCAGAAACATCGTTGTGGCTCTTGAGTCTTTCAATACATTATAGAGTTTATAGAAAATGAATGTAAAAAGAAGAATATCAGCCAGATCTATGAGGCCGAATGATAAAAACCCGATCTTAAAAAGTTCCATTATCTTACCTTGAAATCTTTGTAATATTCAGGTTCGAAAGAATAATCAAAGCCTGCACTGTCTCTTTTTGCAAACCCCAGCCTTCCGACAAATGAAGCCTCCGGATACACACCGTCACGATATTTTTTAAAGCTAACATTTTCTTTCATCACATTCCCTGCTGCACATCCTTCAATATAAGAAGATTTTTCGTAAGGATGAACAATTATTTCACTTATTTTCTCTAAATTTCCGTTACTGAAGCTGTACTCTGCATGAAAAAAATCTTTCTGCCTTCCTTCGAGAACTAAGCTAAGCCTCTCCTCTTCCGGACATACACCAAAAGCCTTTAGAGCAGCCGCGTCAATAGAATAAACCGGTATTATCTTTTTTGATAAACCCATCGCCATCCCTTTAACCGCGCTTGCACCGACCCTGAGACCCGTAAATGATCCCGGTCCCGTTCCTACAGCAAAAAGATCTATCATTGAAAGTGTCAGACCTGCACTATTTATCACATTTTCGATCATGTCGAACAAAAGCTCGTTGTGCGCACGGTTGCCGATCTCTTTCATCTCCGAAAGGACAGTATCGTCTTTCAGGCAGCAGACCGATGCGAATTCAGTTGAGGTTTCAACAGCCAGTATATACATTATCCGTGCCTTGTAATATCAAATTTTCGTGAGTTTTCACCGGTTACCGATATGAATACATCGATCCTTCTTTCAGGCAGGCAGTCCTTTATCATGTCTGCCCATTCTACGATAGAAACAGAATTCTTCCTGTATATAAAATCGTAAAAACCTATCTCCGTAAGTTCTGAAGAAGAACCTATCCTGTAAAGATCGAAATGATATATGTTCATTCCGCCGTTTTCATACATGTTCATGATTATATAGCTTGGAGAATTCACATACCCATCGAAACCCAGACCGTGACACAAGCCCCGAGTGAAAACGGTCTTACCCGATCCGACCCCGCCGAAAAAGCAGATAATATCCCCGTCTTTTACTGACTTTGCAAAATCCCGGGCAAAATCTTCCGTTCCCTCTTCCGACATCGTTTCATAAATTATTTTTTCAGCAAGTTTATCCATTACTGAAATTTAAGCCAAACTGAGACATTATGCAATTTGAAAAATTACCTGACCGATCTTTCACCTGATCTCAATTCAATATACTTCCTTATTAAATCTTTACTGACGGGGATCTGACCGACCGATACACGGTCAAATGACGCTGTCCTTGCAGTATTACTGTTGTACTGCATTAAACCGATCTCGCCATGATTAAAAGTGGTATGGTTAATTGATGTAATGTAGGTTCCGTTGATATAAATATCGTAATCACCTGTTGAATTATTCACATCAAGCCTGATATCATTCCATGATCCGTCTCCCTGAACTATTTCAGAAGAATATAACCATCCTGTTCCGGCATAAGACCCGGAATCACACCTTTCAAGATAATAATATCCGCTCGACTGAATAAATAGTCCGATATAATCCTCCCACAATCCCTGGTAGTTAAGGTCTGAATGATCTCCGTTAACAAAAATACCGGACATGTAACTGTCGGTTTGATTAAGTCTGGTCTCCACTGAATAATTTTCAGTAAACATCCTGTTATAATAGCAGGAAGATGCCTCTAAGCTTTCATAAGAAACATTGTAATTTCCGTCAGCTACGCTCCATATTCCGTCAACAACTCTCCATCCGTCCGCAATACCGTCACTGAAATCTTCGGAAAATTCTGAGAAGGTCCTAAGGTCAATTATAAAACAATCATCACTTTCATCATAAATCTGCGGATCAGAAGTACTTGATATCTTTATTTTGTAATCCGCTGCTGCCGGAAGATTTGTCGGGATCGTCCAAGATTGAAAATTGTCATTTACAGCATTTGAAAAAAGTGTTCTGTCGAAAACATCTGCCTTATACAGATCTATCTTAACATATTCAGCCGAGAGATCCTCTTCCCATGTTATCTCACAGATCTCTCCCTGGCCGTAAACTTCTCCGCCGTCAGGGTTTGTCACTTCTATCTCTCTCATCCCGCTCCATATTCCTCTGTTCCCTGCATCGTAAAAATTACCCGCAAATCTGTCTCCGTCCACAATTGCGAGAAAGAAATTATTCGGATATGAATCAATAGTGAATTTAAGACCGTTGCCTGTGAGGGTCCAGTGTCCGTTCCAGCTTCCGTCCCACAATCCGGTACCGTCATTGTTAAGTTCAAAAGAAATATCCCATTTCATGACTTCAAAATATACATCCCAGTCTCCAACTGCATATTCTGTCAAATTTGAACAAATCATAAATATTTCATCGCTTTCGTCAAATGATCCGGGATTATCTGATCTCGCGATCCTTATCCTGTAATTTGCAGCATCATCTATACCTGAAGAAACTGTCCATGTGTAGGTACCTGAAGCAGCGCTAACGGTAGCAATATGAGACATATAACCGTCTTCATAAATAAGACTGAGATCAACATTTCCCGGAACTTCTGCATCCCAGGTTATATTGTGTTGAGTTCCCTTCATCCAGACATCACCGCCGTCAGGTGATTCCAGGAATATATGCTCAGTAATGTTAAGAGTGTAATAACCGGCACCAGCCTGTTTTGTTTTAGATGGATTGTTTGAATAATATGCAACACGCAGAAAATAATATCCTTCTTCCTGAGCTGTATAGTCAAGATAAGGCTGAGCTTCCCCGCCGCTGTCGTCATCTGAAGCGACCTGAAAAAGAATATCCGTACCTGCGGTATTGCCTCTATAAAGATAAAATTCCGAATCAAAATCAAACTCAGAAGTATTCGTGAAATGATATCTCTGCTGAGAGTACAGATACACTCTGTACCAGTCAACATCACCTGTTCCGTAAATGGCATAATCGCCTTTATGAGGTATAGTCAGATCTGTAGCGAGTGACGGCTGGTCATTGCCGTCACTGATATAGGCTGAGACCCGGAAATAGTCATCGCTGATATCATAAACACTTGTATCCGCCGCACTTGTTATCTTGACCTTATAATCAGCAGTCTGAGACCAGTTTACCGGTACAGTGAACTGATATTCCGTTCCTCCCACATTTCTGTACTCCTCGATCAGGATAGCGCTGCTGCTCAGACCTCTGTAAATACCAATGTTCACTTTTTCGGTAATATTGTCTGACCATTTGATCGTATACGGAACTCCCGCCTGGAGTGTGTCGCCCCCGTTTGGAAATATCAAGTCTATTTCAGGATCAGATGTAGGATTTGTAGTTACTGAATCTCCGCTGCACGACATGAATATCATGATACCGAATGATATGACGGCAAGAATAAATAAATACCTTTTCAGCATGATTCCCTCCTTTACAAAAGATTATTATTCTTTACAGCTCAGATTACAATTTGCTAAATATTTAACTCAAAGTCAAGAAAAATATAAATATAAAAAAAGGGAGCTCGGAGGCTCCCTTTATGAAACTGTCTGATTCTTAATTATTTTACATGGATCCTGTATTCTGCTTCCAGATAGTCATATTCTGCAAGTGTAGAAGTTACACCAAGGTAGAACCAGAAAGTGTCACCTGAAGTATATCCGCCGACAGGAGCATTGATCGTAACTGTCTTGTTTCCGTTTGACCATGAAGGAGTTGCTGAAACACCGTCAACTATGAAATACTGATCCGAGTCTGTTGTAAGAACCGGTTCTGAAAAGTTTACTACGATTTCCTGGGTAGTAGTGATCTCGTTGTACTCATCCCACACCTGAAGGTTTGTAGTGGTGATCTCGATTCCGGGCTGAGTTTTGAAAGAATAACTGTCTTCGAAATAGTTTCCGTCAGCAGATTTTCCGTAGAAGTACATGTAATACCATGTGCCTATAACCAGCTCTTCGTCAGGAGTGATCGTAACAGTCGTGTTTCCGTTTGTCCATACAACACTGCTGATCTCAGTTTTAGCGCTTTTGTCAATTCCGAGGAACACTTCGAATGATTCTGTATCAATAGCTTTGTTAAATGTCATTACTACAGGCTCCCCAATAGGATAATCATCTACTATGTTGTGAGTAAGAACGAAAGGTTCTGCTTCAGTGAGAAAAATCCCGATCTCTTCAGCAACAACAGAAACTCCGGAGTGAAGATCTACCATAGTGTAAGTAGGATCGAAAGAATAAGTTCCGTCGTTGAAAGGAAGCGTTCTTACTGCTACCATCGGTGCTGCAGGAAGATTTGAGAAAGTGTAGTTTCCATTCCCATCAGTTACTGCAGTGTATTCGTTAGGAGAAATGTCAAAGTGATCAAAATCAGCAATTACAGTTATTCCTGAAGCGGGTTCAACTACACCGTTATCGATAGCTTTGTACATTTTTCCTGAAAGTCCTGCATTAAGCTCGAATAGCGACATATCAAGAACTTCGCTGTGGTTAAGATCTGTTTTTGCATTAGTAACTTCTTCCAGGGTAGGAATGTAGCCGTAAGCTCTTGAAACAGCGTATCCGTCCACTACATAAGTTGCCTCGTAGTCACCTGAATAAAGACCTTTTACGATGTAGTAACCGAGCTCATCAGTTTCGGTAGTGAAAATAACGCCCTTCTGAACTACGGTAACAGTAACATCGAGCATTCTTGCGTTGTCAGCTGCGTCCGTAACGACACCGTGAAGAGTTCCTACGACTCTGTCTTCGTCAGAGTAAGTAACAGAATTGTCTGTTTCACAGCCTGTAAGGAAGAACATTGCGAGAACGATCATTCCTGCGGCCGCTTTTAGTAAATACTTTTTCATGAAATACCTCCATTTTGGTTTTTCTTTTTTTAACGAATCTTAAGTTTATGCAGTAATTTGCACAATAAATCCTGTTTTGTCAAGTCTCAGCTACTCGGAGAACATGTAAACAAGGCCTAGATAAACATTGTTAAGAGCATTGTCGTTGAAATAAAGGTTGTTTACAGTAGTGTAGAATTCAACTTTGAAATTACCGTTCTGAAGAGCTGCGCCTGTCGTTACATTAACAACTTCGAAAGTTTCTTGGGTATATTCTTCTTCGTAATCATTGTTATCTGTTTCCTCATCATCCCAGTCATTGCCGGTCCACAGATTATCGAATGTCTTATTGAATCCTCCCCACAGCTGAACAGAATTGAATCCCCACCATATCTTCGGGTCTATCTCTTTTACGATCTCAACACCCATTCTGTAAGTCGGCAGAAGTGTCATTCTCGACTGATATTCATTCTCTGACCAGGTCCCGCCGACATCTTTGATCTCCTGTGAAGCGCTCTGATACCTGAACTCGAACTCATTATAGACCTGAACACCCTTAGCAGGCTTGTAATGAACTCCAGAACCGAGAGTAAAATTGAATAGAGAACCATTATACTCGTTGGACTGAATATCTGCAGGATCCATAGGAAGAGAAATATCTTCGTCAATCGATGATGAGAAAGAGAAGTAATTAAATTTCATGTATGGAGCATAATCAACTTTATTGCCCGTAACATAATATCTTCCGTTAATGCCGAAGTTCCATATTCCGTCACAGTTCGAGTAACCTTCCTCATACTGATCAACATCATTGATCTCATACGATCCGTTCCAGCTCCAGAAATCAAGATCAAGAGAAGCGTCAATGAAATGATTGTCATCAAGTATCATTGTGCCGCCCCATGTTGTTTCAAGCCCCCAGAAATCATGCTCCCAGCTGTCTTCATTGTTATCATCTCCGTTAGTCTCATCATAAGCATTGCTGTTAGAATACAATTTAATCCCGAGACCTGCAATGATATTGCTCTGAAGACCGATCGCAAAAGTAGAATTGATCCTATTCGTAGCTTCGTAAGCCGCTCCCATCTGTGTATAGGGCAGGTAATATGCCCAGCTGTCCATTCCGACATGATCGAATACTTCATCAATAGTCACCATAGTGTTTTGCTCTGCGGAGATCTGCCATGCCATAGGCATAGGAAGAGCAAGAAAATTGTTAAGGTTGAACCTAACAAGACCCCAGCTGTCGGCCCTGTTTGTTCCTATCCAGGCACCTTCCTGACCTGTCAGAAGCCTTTGCGGAAAATCAGCATAATTTGAAGTTTCAAGCAGAGAGTAAACCCCGCCCATTGCGTTGACTCTCAGGTTCGGGACTTCGCTGGTAAGACCGCCCTGAAACTGTGCGTTCGCAAAACCGAATATCGCGAAAATACACACAAACGTCATAAATTTTTTCATTTCGACTCCTTCAGATTTATTATGATTTTTGAGTTTATACCCACTCAAGCGTAAAATAATACATTCGAGCTACAAAGTCAAGTTTTATTCACAGATTATTCACAAAAACAGTTCATTCGTTTCCTGCAAGCCTGTCACTCCACTGTTCTACAGCCTGCTTGATTATATATGCCGCGATCTGCGGTCCTAAATCGGTCAAAGTCATAGTTTTGGCAGTGTTCTCGCTTATATGAGCCTTTTTTGCGCTAACGGTCTGAGTCGATATTATCTCATCCTCTTTAATATCGATAAGCTCTAAAGTCATTGAAGTCTGAAGGCTTTTCATAGATTTGATATTGTAAACTTCACCCAAGCTCATAAAATTGTAATCGGTCTTACCCTTAAGCAGATAATCATATTTAGGTTCTTTACCTTCAGCAAAATTCTTGAGTCTCATTCCTTTATTGAGAAGATATTTTTTTACGCTGGATTCCGCAAAATCATCCCTGTTCCCTTCATTATCATAGACCACGACAGCAAAGGAAGGAAGATTCATTTCAGTCAGCAGGAGCTTCAAAGCCATCTCATCCTGTACAAGCTGATCAACAACATCTGTTACCGAAGCTGATATATTAATTCTTACTAATCCTTCCGAAGGACTGCTTTTATCTGTAACCTCATAAGTCTTAATAAAACCGTTTGACTTTGAAATTATATTGTCGCTTATAGTCACATAATTTTCCATAACAGCCTTGGACGACAGAAATACTCCGACCGATTTTTCCAGAGCATCTTTCTTGGCGGCAGTCAAGGCTTCATCATCAGTCATACCCTCGCCTGTTCCTTTAATATTAGCATATTCAGCTGAAAAACAAACAATAGAAAATAATGATAACAATAAGATAATAAACTTCTTCATATAGCGCTCCTTCAGTAATTGCATCTAAAATTAAAAATATTGAGCCCTTTTGTCAATAATAAAAACAAGTTGACAAACTGGAAAATATAAGTTAAAATCCCTTAACTTATTTAAACGGAGAAAAAATGAAGAAGCTTCTGATAGCAGCTTTACTAATTAATGTGTATGTTCTGACCTCTCAAATTTCTGATCCAATAATGTGGGGAATAAAAGGCGGAATTAATTTTGCCGAGTTAAAAGGCGACCACTTTAACGACCCGGAGAACACTTACAACACGGGTATCGTGATAGGACTTTTCAGCGAAAAACCGGTCAACGATTCATTTTCTATACAATGGGAACTGTTGTACACTATGAAAGGTGTTTCTATGAATTATACCGAAAAAGATTCTGATGAATTCTCGGAATATACTCTCGAGTATGAAGCTACTCTAAATCTTAATTATATTGAAATTCCGGTATCTTTCAGATTTAAAATGCCTGCTGGCTCAGGTTTTGTCCCTTCCTTCTACGCAGGCGGTTCAGCCGCTTTCAACGTTTCTGCCATTGGAAGTTACAAATATTCTTTTTACGAATATTACGATGACGGTTCAACTTCATTCGAAACAGAGATATCTGAATCCGAATCACAGGAAGTTGACAATGTGAACGATCTCGAACTTGGACTAATCTTCGGTCTCGGATTAAACATCCCTCTTGAAAACGGTCAGTTACTTTTTGATGTCCGATATAATTATGGACTTACAACCGTTTTTGACGATGGAGAATCAAAAATTTATAACCGTGTCCTGTGTTTAACTGCAGGATTCGGATTTTAGATCAGTTAATTAAGTTTATCATACCATATAAATAAAAAACCCCGGAAGGCCGGGGTTTGAATTTTACTGAGTTAATTACTACATGAACTTATAACCGACTCTGACGCCAAAATGATTAGCAGAATCACCATCCGTTTGAACTGAATTAATAAAACCTGAGAAATCGAATTTATTATATATATAACCGCCGCCTATAGCGAAAGCAAGTTCAGTCTCATCGTAATCGAACTTAAGAGTCTGTGTATTACCCCAGAAATCTGTATATTTATATTCATAGCTAAAAGAGATCATAGTGAATCCCAGTTCGAACAACCCGTAAAAATTATTAGGCATTTTGTACCTTGTTCCGAACATGATCGGGATCTCCATCCAATTTGCATCTCCGTAATCTTCAAAATCTTTGTGTGTTGAGAAGTAAACGAATCCTGTCCTGCCGGTAAAATCAATGTTCTCTTTGAATGGATAATATATCTTACCCGTTAAACCGAAACCCATACCTGCGCTGTCACCAAAATCACCGATAGGCATTGCAAGTTCTGCACCGGCATCCCAAGTAAGCTTTTCAGCGATCTGTCCGAAACCTGCCAAAGTAAAAACAAGCACTACAAGAACTAGAATCTTTTTCATGATTTTCTCCTTTTTTTAAGATTAAATTTTATCATTAATGTTGGTCTAATGGACAAAATCGGGTGCTATTTTGACAATAAATAATCTAATATTTTCTTCTTCTTTTCTAATTTCAGACCGGTATGATT
>JAFGUL010000209.1 GCA_016938535.1 Candidatus Delongbacteria bacterium | reverse complement strand
CTGGGTGCTCGAAGACGGTAATTCGATGGCTGCATTCACTTTTAAAGAAAGATTTTTATCGAGCATGTTCCAGTCAGTCACGGCAAGGACTGCGGGTTTTAATACTGTTGATATTTCCGCGCTCAGATCCTCTACAAATCTGCTTATGATATTTCTGATGTTCGTCGGAGGATCGCCCGGTTCAGCGGCTGGAGGCATAAAGACCACTACTCTGGCAGTTTTTTTTATAATTATGAAAAACGGTTTTAAAGGCAGTCCCCACGCCAACATCTTCAACAGAACTCTTCCAAAAGAGCTGATAATGAAAGCATTTACCGTAACAGCGCTCGCCCTTTCATTTACATTCATTGCGGTTTTCTTTCTTCTTATAGCTCAGTCACCCGTACTTTTAGAGGAGGGGAACAGGGAGTTCTTAAGTTATTTCTTTGAAGCCGTATCGGCCATAGGTACCGTGGGACTGTCAATGGGAGTAACATCAAACCTTACTTTTATGGGCAAAATTATTACGACTTTGCTCATGTTCGTCGGAAGGGTGGGAATTCTTACTATAGCCTTCTCAATTATCAGGAGAGAAGAACCAAATTCAACAAAGTATGCCGAAGCAAACATTATGATCGGATAAAAAAAAGGAGTCAACTATGCTGACAAACAGAAAAAAATTCTGCGTGATCGGACTTGGAAAATTCGGTTTCAATGTAGCATCAAATCTATATAACAACGGGAACGATGTTATTGCTATTGACTGGGATAAAGATAAAGTTCAGAAAATCGCCGACGAATGCACCATACCTATAGTAGGTGATGCAAGCGATAAGCAGTTCCTCTTAAATCACGGGGTGTCTGAAGTTGATGCTGTATTTGTATCGGCCGGCGAGAACAGCGACATGACAACTCTTATCACACTTCTTCTAAAAGAGATCGGAGTTAAGAGAATATTTGCCAAAACGAACAGCGAGGAGCATAAAAGGATACTTGATAAGGTAGGAGCAACAGATATTATTTTTCCCGAAAAAGACATTGCTCTCAAGCTCGCGGTTTCTCTGTCTCACAAAAATATTTCCGAATATTTTCCCTTAACAAAAGATTTTTCTATCTCCGAAGTAATAGCGTACAAAAAT
>JAFGUL010000208.1 GCA_016938535.1 Candidatus Delongbacteria bacterium | reverse complement strand
TACCCATCAGAACCGCTTCATAAAAGACAGAATGGGAAGAGAAAACTGCGGACCGGCAATGATGGAACAGCTTGATCTGTCTAAAGATCAGGCCGAGAAAATCCACCAGATCAAAATGAAATATGAAAAATCGGATATCGACACAAAAGCCGGTTTGAAAAAACTGAAGATCGATAAACATGAAGCAATGAGGAATATGAATTTTGACGACGCAAAAAAAACTGTCAGGCAAATGAGCGAACTAAAAACAAAAATGCAGATCTCCAAAATAGATGAAATGGCAGAGATCACAAAAGTTCTTAACAAAGAACAGCTTGAGAAATTCAAAGAGCTTCACGGCGGACAGGGATTTATGAAACATAACATGAAAATGAAGAAATAAAAAATAAGATACAATGTTCGGGGCAGTTTTTTACTGCCCTTTTTTATTTTAAGTGATATAAAAATACACCGCCCAGTATCAGAAGGTATCTGTAATCAGGTTTTTCGAATGATTTTGTTTTCAGGAACTTCTTCGCTGTAAGAAGGAGTAAAAGAGAAGAAAGCGATATGAAATTTGTAAGGCCGATCTCTGTTACAAAAACATAACAGGATATAACGGCTGAGACGGCTATCAGCGGAGTTGTGACGACCGTGAACATCCCCGCTCTGAAAATAATATAAACTACTTCAAAGGACATAACAAGCAGCAGCAATGTAATAATAATCTTCTCAGGCATTCAGCATCCCGCATATCTTTTCGTAAACAATATCCGGAGAAATATCCATCATGCAGCGGAAATGCTTCTGCGGACATTTTTTTCGTCCGAAATGCGTACACGGTCTGCATTTGAGGTGGTCCGTCTGGAGAACCTGGTAATTAACTGAATAAGGGAAGAAACCGAATTCTTCGGTTGTGCACCCGAATATGGCAAGTATCTTTTTGTCAAAACATTCGGCAAGATGCATCGGGCCGTTATCGTTGGTTACAACCAGATCAGCGAATTTGAGCACTGCTGCGGTCTGCTGAAGATCCAGCTTGCCTGTAAGATCAACACATTCGGATCTGTTCCCGTCTGAAATATACTCCCCGATCATTTCTTCTTCACTTCCCTTACCGAGGATAAAGATCTTTCTTTTCTCGGTTTTTGAGGCAGTTATCTTTCTTACCAGTTCCCTGAAATATTCTTTAGGCCACATCTTTGTGTAATAACTCGCTCCCGGTATAAGAGCTATGTAGTTTATATTATGAAGGTCGAAACTTCGTACTGTTTCAAGCTCGGTTTCCTTATCCATTCCGAACTTCAGCTTCCATTTGGCGGGTGTCTTAATTCCGGCTTTTTCAAGCGCGGCGAAATACATTCTCGTCGCGGGAATGATCTCTTTATATTTTTTCTTAAAACACACCAGCAGGAACCTGTCAATAACGCGTTTGTTATATGAAAAAACATTCTTACAGTATCTTGTCAAATACCTGGTTTTTGGATTTTTATGGAGATCGAATATTAGATCGTAATCAGTTCTCATTATTTCTTTTCTGATCTTTTTAAGTCCGGCGCTGTCTTTAAATACCATCAATTTATCGATCAGAGGGTTAGTATTAAGAGCATCTGAGTATTTTTTCGAAACTACCCATTCTATCTGAGATTCAGGAAATTCCTCTTTTAGAACATCAAGCACCGGAGTAGCAAGCAGTATATCGCCCATCGATGAAAATCTGAGTATCAGTATCTTCATATTGGTTCTCCTTTTAAATAAAAAATGCGACGGGTACCGTCGCATTTATACTATATTCGATGATTCGATCTATATAGCTTTTACGTCTTGAGCTTGTGGACCCTTGTCGTTCTCGATCACTTC
>JAFGUL010000207.1 GCA_016938535.1 Candidatus Delongbacteria bacterium | reverse complement strand
GCGATAGAGTGGTGCTCGCACGAACTTAACGGAAAGGACGGAGCCGTAACGGTATCCGGTCCGGAGCACGCGACGGACAAGTTCTCCCGGCGGAAGGATTTCGAGGGTTATCAGGTGCACATCTCCCCTGACGCGAACGCTTTGAATTTCACTGAGATCTTTTCCGCGGACAGGGTGAATTACGCTTATTTCAATGCGGGTGATCCTTCCGAACTCTTCGATATACCGTTCTACGCCGACAGCGCAGCCGTGTCTCCCGTTACGATCACCGCTGACGGATCGGTCTGGAACCTTGCGCCTTTCGGCGACAACCGCGACCTGCACTCGGACCATTCTTTGCAGGACATCTACACTTATACCTGCACGAAGGACACTGTTGACATTGCATTCTCTCCTGATTCTATTGTGAGCACCGAAATTTTCAACTATAAATTCGTCTTGCACAACAAGCTCGCTGCCAGACCTTATTTCGTTGCCGTCACAGCGTCTGACTACGGCGATCCCAAAACGGGAGTTCCCGCGCTCAAATCCAGCCCTTCAATAAACGGAACTTCGGTAGTTCCTTCGAGCTTTACTTCAATAAAAGACGTTATCGTCGTTCCCAACCCGTACAGAGGAGATATTGACTATGAAGCCATGGGATGGGAAACCACGAACGGCGCGGCATGGGAGGAGCAGGACAGAAAGATAGCTTTTCTCAATCTGCCCGAAAGATGCGTCATCAGGATATACACCCTTGCGGGAGACCTTGTTAAAACTATCGGACATAACGGGAGCGCAAGATATTCCGACCCTTACATTTACGGTAAGAACGGCGCATGGTGGAACCTCATCAACGACAACAATCAGGCGGTCATGTCCGGAATTTATCTCTTCAGCGTGCAGGATGTCGATGACAAGAAAGATGATTTCATAGGCAAGTTCGTGATAATAAAATAGTCCCTTATATTATGCTTGATTAATTATAATTTCAGCCTTAACATTATACAGAAGTTAATTTGATGTACATTATGGAGTAAAAGTGAAGAAACTGTTATTACTGTTATTTGTATTACTTGTGATAGTATCTTGCTCGAAAAACTCTGCAGCGGAAAAAGGACCTCAGGTATTCAACAACTCCTCAAAACCGGCTGATCCTGACTTTGCTATAGAAATTATCGAACAAAAAGTTTTACAGAACGACTCAACTTCCATGCTGCTTGACATGCCGTGGGACGCCACTGAAGATGATGAAGGAAATATATATATTCTTTCGGGCATCAACTGTAAGATAATTAAATATGACAGTAACCTTGATTACATCAAAGATTTCGCAGGTATGGGAGGCGGACCCGGAGAACTGACTAATCCGAATAACATATTTATCGTAAATGACACACTGTTCGTAACCGATTCCGCCAATAAATCACTGAACAGGTTCACACTTGACGGAGAATTCATCAATTCATCCCTTGACCCGGCTATCAGTCAATCGCATACTTTCGTTGTAAGGGACGGAATGTTCGTTTCTCAAAGTATTGAGCTTTTTGAAACTGACGAAATCATGACGGGCAGATCGAAACTTACGCTCCTTGACGACAAATTCAAGATTAAGATCGATATTTGCGACAGCGGTGAAACGGAGGATTTTATATTTTTCAAATCCCGCATCCCTTACGCAGTATCAGACAGTCTGATCTATGTAGCTGAGAACCGTACGGACAGGTACAGAATAGAAATCTACGATCGATCCGGAAAACCTGCAGGCGTGATCAATAAGAACTACGCGATGATACCTTTCGAATATAAAAAAGATGTTTGGAGTAAATTCTTCGGTACAAAATACAAAAGAAGCATTTCAAACCTGTACATAGACTACGAAGGTAACCTGTGGGTAATGCGGGCTTTTGATGATGCTCCCGACAAAGAAAACATTAAAGATCATTTCAGATTCGATGTTTTCAAGGATGGACGATTCGTCAATGAAGTCACGCTCGACAGCCTTGAATATGAGTCGTTCGATTACGGAACAAGAACCAAAGTTCTGAACGACAGGATATATTCATTTTATATAGGCGAAGATAAGGTAGTCGTATCTAAGTATAAGATCAGGGAGAAAAGAGAATGAAAAACATATTTATCAGTTTTCTGTTCCTTATAACTATAGCAGGCTGCTCGAAAAAAAGTGAAAACCCAAGCTCTAAAGTCAACGAGATCAACAATGGAGAACCAACCGATCCTGCATTTCAATATGAGATCACCGAAGTATTGAGATCTGATTATCATGAAAACGGCATCATGTCGGTCAAAGGCATAACAGCTGTTTCACCGGACGATATCTACCTTCTGGACTCGAAGTCTTGTACAGTTTTTCATACCGATGCTAATCTGAATATAATAAATAAGTTCGGCGGAAAAGGTCAGGGTCCCGGAGAATTCGAGGTCTCATATAACATCGCTGCAGTAAGCGATACAGTCTCAATCATAGACGATCAGCTCAGAAGGATATCTTTCTTCGACAGGGACGGGAATTTTATCAGGTCGGCCGGATTTTCAGGCAGCATAAGCTGGATCAGATATGCAGGCGGAAAGATGATCGGACTTGGTGTAAGCAATGAAACGGTCGATGAAAAATATTACGGCATACAGAGCATCAATATATACGACAGCGAAATCAATAAAATAGCGTCAATTCTGGAACGCAGGAATTATATAAAAAACCCGAGCGTCAGCGTACTCAAACTGATAATTACGGCTATAGGCAAAGACAGGATACACCTTTACGAGAAATCAAAAAAGGATATCTCGATCTTAGTTTACGATCTTGACGGAAAGTTGATCCAGACGATAAAAGACCGTGCACCTATAGTCGATATAAGCGCTGAAGAAATAAAAGAACTTACTGAAAAATATAAAAATTACAACCTCGCACCAGATGTAATCGATGAAATAATCTTCGGTGAAGGAAAGTCCAAGAACACGGTCAAAAATATTTATGCCGATAAGAACGGTATTCTGTGGGTGCTGAAAACATATAAGAACGAAGGTAAGGAGAATCCGGTCTATTCGATCTATAAGTTCGGTGTCTATTTAAAAGACATTACTATTCCGATCCCTATGGACCATAAACTGTTCTTCGAGAAAGATAGAATTTACGCGGTTACCGACCAGTATATAATAGTTTACGATTATACGGAGATTTAGTTTTTTCGTCTTCGCTTTCACACTTTCATCCTCGAACATACGCTGTTCGTCATAATCAGGTTGGATTTTCTCCAACAGTTCTTTAATTTCGGATATCTTTTTAACGAGAAAATATAAAATATGGAGAGCAGGAATGAAGAAAGAGATATTAGCATTATTAGTAGCGTTATTGTTTTTAAGCTGCACGAGTAAAACCGAGAATTTTACTGTTACTGAGGTCAACGGAGTAAATCTATACAGTAGCACAGGAGTGCCAAATGACCCCGAAGCAAAGCTTGATCTGAAGAAAGCATTCACAATATCTTCGGAATCAGGTGCAGACTCAACTGCTTTTTTAAGATACCCGTATTCGATATCCGAAGATGAATTAAAAAACATTTTTGTTCTCGACATAATGGCTTCGAATGTCAAAAAGTACGATTCCGAAGGCAACTTCATTATGGCGATCGGCAGAGAAGGTCAGGGACCGGGCGAATTCTACGATCCTTCTATAATGTATCTGGATAATGACACTCTGAATGTTTATAGTAACGGCTCGACAGTGATCAGCAAGTTCGACCTTGAGGGAAATTTCCTGTATGGCAAAAAGATAAACAGGATACAGCCTCAATGGGAGAAATTCTCTACTTCGAGAAAGAGCCTTTCAGCCTTCGTTTTTATTCCAAATCTTGGAGAAAATAGAGAAATAGCGAATCTTGACCTTTGTATGATCGATCTGAAAACACTGACTGTGAAAAGTACTGTTCAGCAGAATCCGATGAACCAGGAAGAATTTATGGCCGGAAATGTCGATTGGCTCGTTTTCCGAGCTTCCTTAGCCACAGACGACAATTATGCATACCTTTCCGATAATTCTGATTACCAGTACCGGATACTTGCGTATGACCATGACGGTAATAAAAAGTATGAAATTAATAAAGATTATCAGAAGATCAGGTTTGAAAAGAATGAACTTGCGCAGTATAAAGATGACATGTCGAAATACATGAGGAAAGACGCTGAATTGAGGATCGATAATTTTAAAAAAGCGATCTATGCAATGTACACCGACAAATACGGCAGACTGCTCGTGATCCCTTCAATAGACAGGCTGAAAGATAAAGACGGGGTTTACATCGACATCTTCAAGGAAGGGATATTCCTGAACCGGGTCAGTTACGACCTTATGGACAAAAGTACGATAGGCTTATTATGGCAGGTAAGAAGTGATGTGATCTTTTCCGGAACCAGACTTTACTACCTCGACAGGGAAAAGAATGTAATAGACGTTTACGATTACTAGAATCATGACTTAAATTAAATATCCAAAAATCATCCCATCTTTGATGGGATTTTTTGTTTCTGAAAAATATCGCTTGACATGGTACTTTTTATTCCGTAAATTGTATATGTACACTATATACAGTCAGAACAGAATGAACGGAGCGAAAAATGAAAATAATAATAAGAAACTCTTCACCCGACCCGATCTATAAGCAGATATCCGATCAGATCAGGGGAATGATCATCACCGGCGAACTGAAAGAAGGCGATGCTCTTCCGTCAATAAGGAACCTGGCGAAAGACCTCAGGATCAGTGTGATAACCACAAAGAGAAGCTATGAGGACCTTGAGCGCGAAGGCTTTCTGGAGACCGTCGGCGGGAAAGGTACTTTCGTAGCACATCAGAATAAGGAATTTATTAAAGAACAAAAGCTCAAGATCATCGAGAACAGGCTTTCGGAAGCTGTTGATGAGGCTAAGATGCTCGGATTAAAGAAAAGTGAGCTGAAAGAAATGCTCGACGCGCTATATGAGGAGGTGTAATTATGAGTAAAATACTTGAGATCAACGGGGTAACGAAAGAGTTCGAAGGTTTTAAGCTGGACAACATCGGTTTCGGCCTGGAAAAAGGCTATATTATGGGATTTATCGGACCGAACGGAGCGGGAAAAACGACCACTATAAGATTAATAATGAATCTGTTGAAGAAGGATTCGGGCGACATAAAAATATTCGGAATGGACAATGAAAAGGACGAGGTCGCGATAAAGGACAGGATCGGCTTCGTATATGAGGAAAGCTATTTTTATGAGCACCTGACCGTTAAGAAAATGAAAGAGATAATCGCGCCGTTCTACAGCAGGTGGGACGAAGGTAAATTCGATGAATACTGCGAGATCTTCGGCCTCCTCCCAAATAAAAAAATACGGGATCTCTCAAAAGGTACTAAAATGAAATTCTCGCTTGCTGTAGCCCTTTCTCACAACGCCGAACTACTGATCCTCGACGAACCGACCTCCGGTCTCGATCCCGTCTTCCGCGATAAACTGATGGACATCCTGCGCGAGGAGATCCAGGACGAGAACAAATCCGTTCTTTTCTCGACGCACATCACTTCCGACCTTGAAAAGATAGCCGACTACATCACATTCATCAATAACGGCAGGATCGTCTTCTCCGACCAGAAGGACGTGCTGCTCGAAAACTACAAGATCATCAAAGGCGACACAGGGATACTCACAAACGACATCCGCAGGGAACTTCTCGGAGTTAAAGAGAACCGCTTCGGTTTCGAAGCTCTCTGCAACGTGGAAAAGCAGAGCATTTTCTCGCAGTTCGAGGTAGTAGTCGAAAAACCGACCCTCGAGCAGATGATGGTCTATATGTCGAACCAGTAAAGTGAGGAAAGTAAAATGTTTAAGTTGATAATGGCTGATATAAAAGTTTTAGAGAAAAAGATCTGGATGATCCCGCTAAGTATACTTCTATTTTTCTTCCTCATTATTTCAGGCTACTCTTTATATACGCATAAAACAATGATGATGATTCCTTTTATGATAATTCCTTTGGTGACATTGCTGCTTGGTTACGAACTTATGCGATCATCCGACGGCAGAAGACTTCATGTCCAAGAGGCTTCGTTACCAATAGGCAAATCTCAGATCGTTATACAGAAATATATCATGCTGATTATATTCTTCGGGATTGGAGTTTTGACGGAACATCTACTTTCGGTAGTAATGAGTATTTTCGGAGCCGCCAAAGGATACGAAACTCTTTTAGATTCTATCAATGTTTCGCTACTTGGAGTGCTACGGGTCGCAATTTTTGTTCTCCCATTATTTTTTTTACTGAAAAGCACAAGGAAAGCTTTCATACTTTTTTTAGTTTGGGTTTTTGGAATGTATATAATTCACGGAAATGCGACACTTGAGCTACTTTATGCGAGATATGATTCTCAGAAAACCGGTTACATTTACGGATTACTGATCCTTCTTTCTTTCATTACAGTAGCTATTGAGAAAATTAGGTTGAAAAATAAAGTCAGGCTACATGAATTATTAGTTATCCCACTCGCATTGATATTCCCGATCAGCATAGCTCTTCTTTGGGAATCGGTAAATGATTTAATCGCAAAAAACATATTTGTGTATGCTCTCCCCGGAAGATGGCCCGAAAGTTATGTAGATAGGATATCCGATGTGGTCCCGAAATTCTTTCTGTTCCATTTTTTAATAACAATGATATTCAGTGCTTTGGGTTACTACTTGTGGAAGTTCTGTGGAATGAGAAAGCTTATCAAAAGTCTTTCTTTGATTGTTCTCCTCCCTGTTCTGTTCTACTGCATGGAAAATTGTTTGAGAATATTTATCTGGTTGACATCTGTAATTATGACAAACGATTTTCAAGATCCAATTCAATTAGATATTCCGCTGTTTTCGTTATCTCAGTATATTATTTTCATTCCGATGCTTTTCGTCTCTATCCACTACTCTAAAAAGTTCCTCTCCGAAGGAGGTAAATAAAATGAAGAATTTAATCTTAGCTGACTTAAAAGTCCTTGGTCACAGATTATGGACTGTTCCGCTAATGGCTCTAGTCTTAGTAGCTCTGGTGTATTTGATTCCCGGCCTCGAAATGCCTGATCCGGTACGGAATTTCATGATAGCTCTTTTAGCGCCATGTCTGTTAATATTTGAACTTTTTAGAGAAGACCAGAAAAGGGGTTCGGAGTCTTTGATAATGACAATGCCTGTAAACAAAAATATTTATGTTCTGGCAAAATACACGACCGTGATCATTTTAGGTATAACTACGATCCCTGCGGGATGGCTTGCAACATTATTCACTAATACTATTCAAACCGGAAATTTTTCTTTTACCGAAAGTCTCTCTTTCCTTTCGAATATGCTAAAAATAATGGCTTTTGTGATCCCGATTGTATATTTTGTCATTCCGATCTACTTTTTCATTCGAAAAATTATTATTTCTGCATTAATAGGCATAGTTTTCACATTTTACTTTTCGGAGAGGATATTAACATTTTTTTATGAGCATTTTTATGTCAGTGTCTTTGATGACAATTTGCACTTGATGTTTTATCTGATAGGTTTAATTCTTATCCCGGCTTCAGTTATTCATCTAGTAAACAAATTCTGGGTAAAAAAAATTCCCGATGATGCTATAAGAACAGTTTGGTTCGCGCTGATATTTATCTTATTCCTTTTCGTATTTGAGATCCTAATGAGAAACCTTCAATTTGCGGACTATTATATTCGTATCGTCGCGGCACTTGATAGTTCCGAAGGTGAAAAGAGAGAAATAATACTTCAGATAATTAAAAATTTAAGGCTTTACTTTCCCGTTATTTCAATTGCACTGATAACGATCGGATCTTGGCTGTTTATTATTAGACGAAAAAGTTCTCAGAAATTCTTTCAGAATGCAGTTCTTTATATTTTTGCCCCGCTAACGATTATTATTGTTTCTGATAAAATCGCATTTTTAGTCGGGAGTTTTTTTGAAGACGGCAGGCTATATTATTTTACAAATCTTTTCACTCTCATTATCTCGCTTTCAATGATCACAATAGTTTCTTATAAATCCTCAGTCTATCTCCTCAAGAATAACAGGAGGCTGTCATGAAGCACATGGTCAAATCTAACCTTTACCTGATATTCTGGGCTGATAAATACTTCGGCCCCGTTGTTTTAGCTGTTCTACTTGCGCCTGTGATAATACTTCAGGGACATTTTTCAGCTTATGCGATCGGACTTCCTGTGTCAGTATATTTCGCGCTTCTAAAGCTGAACTCGACCGTGATGTCGGGAAAATTCGAAAGGATCAACGCGGCTGTTCCGGTCGAAAAGGATATTCTGGTCACTTCAAGGTTCATTACCGCCGCCATCATTTGCGATACTTTCACTCTTGCCGCGATCTGTGTTTCGGTCTGGGCGAATTTCAAGAAAGTCATTTATGATTCGACTAAAGTCGATCTCGCATTTAGAAAGATCATAGTCGAGATACATACTCCTGTCAGCGGGATCATCGCGGGGCTGATCTTCGGGATGCTTCTTACTGTCATCATCGCTTCGGCTTACCTGTACTTCTGGTCCAAGTTCGAGCATGACAGATATAACCTTTATTTTACAATGTCCGTACTAATCATCGTTTTCGCTATCAAGCCGCTACTCGAAGGACTGTCCGATGCAGGTGTAAGTATGATCTGGGTGAATTTAATAATGCTGTTCATAGCTGTCCCTGCTGTTTGGGTCTCACTTTCAAGTTCAATTCAGGTGTTTGGGTACAGGGAATTTTAACTTGATACATCATTTTTAAAATATCACTTGACTTGAACCCAAGGTTCATGTTTATCTTTGATTTAAACAATTAAAAACGGAGGAAGTTATGCTGTACAGTATCGGAGAATTCTCAAATATCACGAATCTTACGCCGAAAATGCTGAAGATCTATCACGAAATGGAACTTCTGACACCCGCAAAGGTGGATGAGTTTTCAAAGTACAGATACTATAACGAGCATAACCTGGAAACTGCGAGGCTGATAGTTTTCTTTAAACAGTTCGATCTTTCTCTCTCTGATATAAAGGAAATCGTGGACAATAAGGATGATGAATCATTCCTTGCAGAACTTCTTGAGAAGCAGAAAGATATTATTGAGAATAAAATAAATAAATACAATTTCGTAATGGAACTGATAAACGAGAAATTAAAAAGGGGGCCTGTCATGAATGACCAAAATAATACCTCAAAACATAGAAGCCGTTTCTGGAAAATGTTCTCTAAACTGATCAGAGAGAAAGTTTCAATTACAGATTCTTTAAAAATCGCTTCAAAAAATGCAGACGGCGAATTAAAAGCCGTCATTAGTGAATTCATTGACGAAATTATAAAAGGAAACACGCTCCATGACACAATGAGCAAATACAGCACCGTATTTACCGAACTTGAAATTATTGTTCTCGAAGCTTCTCATGAGATATCGGTAATAAATACTTCTTTAGAAATAAACTATTTGGCTACAGCTTCGAACATGTTGGGTAGTCATCTCGAAGAGGTTGGCTTTCCCGACAATTCTGAAGGCCAGAAAAATACCCGTTCAAAGTACTGGAAAACTTTTGGATTACTGCTTGAGGCTGGTGTTAGTTTAACAAAAGGTATGGAAATAGCATCCGAATGGGCAGATGAAAAAGTACAGACTGCAACAGAACAAATGATCGGTGAGTTATGCAATGGTCAGGATTTTTTTACTGCTCTAAAAGGCAGACCGGAAATTTTTACAGAACTTGAGATTGAGATGAATAGAGTAGGCGAAGTGTATGGCATTCTTGATGTAACAATTGCTTTGTTGCCAAAAGTAGTCAGAATGATCGAGGAAACTGAGGATGAAAAACAGAAAAGAAAAGATTTCTGGAAAGTTGTAGGATATTATGATGATTTTGTCAATTATATTTATAATTCTATGGTT
>JAFGUL010000206.1 GCA_016938535.1 Candidatus Delongbacteria bacterium | reverse complement strand
GCGATAGCCGAGTCCACATTTCTCGAAGATGAGGCGGACAGGGCTGTGAAAAGAACCCATCTTACGGCAAAGATGACGGGAAATGTGGCCGAAAGAAGCGGTGTTAAAGAACTTCTGCTCTACCATTTCAGCGCTTCATATCCGTTCGTTGAGGAATTCAGGAATGAATGTTCGGAAAAGTTCAGCGGTAAAATATATCTGGCACATGACCTTAAAATAATTGAAATATAAACTTTTGGAGTGAAAAAATGAAGGAATACAAAAAAGACTTCATAAAATTCCTGATCGACAACAATTCTCTGAAATTCGGGGAATTTACATTGAAATCAGGCAGACTGTCGCCGTATTTTCTAAATACCGGCATGCTTTATTCCGGCGAAGCCGTACACAAGCTAGGGAGATTTTATGCTGAAACGATAAACGACAGGGTCAAAGAAGATTATAATGTGATCTTCGGCCCGGCCTACAAAGGTATCCCGCTTGCTGTTTCCTGCACCTCTTCCCTGTTCTTCAATTTCGGTGTGAATAAGGATTATTCTTTTAACAGGAAAGAAGCAAAGACGCACGGCGATTCCGTCGGGCTTATCGTAGGCAAACCTCTAAGCTCGGAGGACAGGATAATACTTATTGACGATGTGATAACAGCGGGAACTGCAATAAGAGAAACGATAGAGATCTTAAAGCAGTCGGGATCTCCAAAGATCGTGGCTGCAGTCATCTCGGTTGACCGTATGGAAAAAGGAAAAGGCGAACTTTCCGCAATTCAGGAACTGAAAGAAAGTGTGGGTATCGAATTCTACCCTATTGTGACCATACTCGATATCATAGAATACCTTCAGATCAATGAAACAGTCTCGGAAGACATGATAGGTAAAATGAAAGAATACAGAAAAAAATACGGCGTTGAATAGAAACGGGAGCGGAAATAATTTATGGAATACAGAATTTATATTTTTCTTGTGAATCACAAGTACCTTAAAGATGTTTTTAAAAAAGATATTGATTTTCAGTTTGAGAACATTAAGGATTACTTTAAAGCGGAGCTTGGGTCTATATCGGATGCCGAATTCGTTAAGGATGATTTCAAATCAATAATTTTTAAAAATCGCGGCAAAAATGATTTTAAATCAGTTTACGAGCTCGCCGGATCGGCCGAGTCTCTTGTGATCAGGCTTAGGTCACTGATGAAAGATTTCGAGAATGAGATACTTATCAAAATAGGTATAATACTCAAGGAAGAGGTAACAAGAAGACACCCTTTCAGGTGGAATCTTCCCTACGAACTCTCAAAAAAGGTGCCCAATATCCTCTTATCCGACAAAACAGCTCTGTCTGTGATCGAGAATTATGAAGTCAAAGATTCCGGTCTGAGGAATATCTGGACTACAGACGGCGAGGAATTTTCGAGATCGAAAAAGATCAGGAATATTTATTTCGACAGAGAAGAGTCAGATGATATCCGCGAATTCATAAATTCATTAGGGAAAGAACAGATCCTGTATATTTACGGAGAAAAAGGTTCCGGAAAAACTACCGTTATCAAAGACATACTTAATGATCAGGATCCCGGCAAATTTATAATCCATATATGGGAAAGAAAACATTCTGCAAGGGAGTTCAGGACTATTCACGAGCTGATCTACCACCTTCTTTTCATTACGGGATCGAAAGAACCTCTTCCTCACGAAGAAGTAATGTGGAAAATAGAAAATTCCAATCTTCCCTCAATAAACAAGAATAATCTTGAATACTTCTGCAGGAACATCTTTTCGGAAAACACTCTGGAAAACGATATTCTATTCGATTACGGAAGCTACAGAGAGAATATCAGAAAAGCTCTCAACGATGTTATAAGACTTACCCGAAGAAAATTTACTGTCATTATCGACAACCATCAGTGGATGAGCAAAAACTGCGAAGAGATACTTTTTGATGTGATCAAAGAGAACACGGCAGAAAATAAGATCGTTTTCGTATCCGACGACAAGAATAATTCAAACAATATCTGTTACCCTGTAAAATATCTCAGGATTTCAGATCTGAATAAGGTTCAGGTTTCAAAAATACTCAAACTGACATTTCCGAGAACAAAATTTTCGACAAAGACCGCCGATTTTATTCATAAAGCAACTGCCGGAAATCTATACACGATCCTGGAATTCCTTCAATATATGCTTGACAAAGAGTACCTGGTCATTAAGAACGGAAAACTTGATATTGTCATGTCTGATCTAAGCCTGATTCCTGATAATCTCTCTGATATTTATTCGGAAAGAATAAACTCTCTCTCAGAGAATGCTTCTTCACTTTTTAAGATCATTTCCATAATCGGGGACAGATTCTTTTTCAGCGATCTCGACTGGCTGCTCCATATCCTCAATTATCCGCACGATGAATCTGAAGCCTTAAAAGAACTTGAAGAAAAGGGTCTGATCGAAAATGCCGGAGATTATTATAATGTGACCGAGCCTTCAGTTACAGACGAGATATATAAAACGGTCAATCCGCGAAACAGACAACTTATACACAAACTGCTTGCAGAGCTTTTCGAAACCAAAGGTTATGATGATTTCGGATTCAAGATATTCATTCACTATTACAGGTCGGGTTATTATGAAAAACTGATCGCCCTGCTTCCGGAGATCAGGTCAGTTATGCACAAAAATCTCAATTTTAACGCTCTGAAAAATTTATTTGAAATTTCAGATAAACTGCTTTTCAAGATCTGTTTAAAAGAGAATCTTTTCCCGGTTGAAGAGTGGATCAATAATATGATCAGCTCAAAATGGCTTTTTGATATCAACGACCCGATATCTCATATTCAGAGACTGGAAAAAGCGATCGATCATCTCATCAAGATCGAGAAAAAGGAATATTCACTTAAACTGTTCGAGATACTTCTTGATTTCTACATAAGATCAGGAAAGAGCAAAAAATTCGAACAGTATTTCAAAACCGGTCTGGAAATCGCCCTTGAGTCAGGTTCCGAACAGGTGATCTTTAAACTTTCCGTACTCAATCTTACAGCATTACTTTTTGCCGGAAAACCTGCAGAACCGGATGAATTCAGGAAATTAGCCTCTGTTGCTGCGGAAGTACCTGAATTTACCGAAGATGGAAATTTTATTTTTCTGAAAGCTCACTATCTCGAGACCGGAGACGAGCATCACGATGCCGCAGACCTTTTGAAGAAACTGCTTGAAACACAAATCAGCAGGCTTGACTTTTTCGGGATAGAAAAAACTGCCGGAAAGCTTACATCGATACTTATGAAGATCAGAGACTATAAACAGGCAGAGGAATATTTGAAATATATGCTTCAGCTGAAAAAGGAAAATTCACCCGACGATGCAATGGAAATCAATATCATTCTCGCAAAAATATACAGTTATCAGAATAAATTCCTTCAGTCAATATCAATGATCGAGTCTCTGATCTCAAATACTTCGAACCCCGAGATCATAGTCCCTCTAAAATATACTCTGGGATCTATATATCAGTTCTACAATGAAAAGGAGATGGCATTTAAGACTTTTGAAACGATTTTAAAAAGCATAAAGAACAAAAGATCGGAGAAGTATTATGTTGTCAGTCTTAAAACAGCTTTAGCAAGAGCATATTTCGAGGATTTTGGAGAAGCAGAGAATTATATTCAGAAACTGAAAAAGACACCTTTCAGAAATCTCGTCGGCAAAATATTTTCTATAGAATCGGGAAAGGCTGATGATAAGAATATCGAAGTTGCGGTCAAAGATTTCCAAAAGAATAATTTCCCGGAGAAAACAGATCTTGTTTTTGAAGCAGGTCTAATATTTCTTAATATTCTGATGCGAAAGAGAAAAAACGATAAATGCCTCGAAATGATCGAAGCGCTGAGAAAAATGGAAGAAACGATCGAAGATTACAATATGTTGTTAAGTTTTAAAAAGCTTTCCAAAGACATAGTAAGGAAATCTAATAAACCTCAGAAAAAACTGTCGCCGTCAAAGAAAATGAGTGCTTCGGTGAAGAAAAGGGTCAGCAGGAGAAGAACTATATAGGAGGATTTTTATGTACAGCGAATATTTTGAAGTCAACGGAGGCAAAAAATTATCCGGCAACATCTATCCGTCGGGGAACAAGAACGAAGCGCTGCCTGTAATAGCCGCGACACTTCTGACTGATGAAGAAGTTGTAATAGAGAACATTCCTGATATTATCGACACAAATATAATGATCGAGATCGCGGAGTCTCTGGGGACTACAGTCGTCAAAAAAGGTCCGAACACATACAGTTTTACTGCAAAGAAGATCGCCGCAACTTCTCTCGATAAATCTCTTTCATCAAAAATAAGAGCTTCCCTACTGTTTCTCGCACCGATGATCTTAAGAAAGGGATCGATACCTCTCCCCTCTACGGGCGGCGATAAGATCGGCGCAAGAAGGATCGACTCTCACCTGCTCGCATTCATCAAGCTCGGCACAAAAATGACGAGAAAAGGAAATCAGTGGCTGCTTAGTGCCGGGGAATTAAAAGGAACCGACATTCTCCTTGACGAAGCATCGGTCATGGCTACAGAGAATGCCGTGATGATGGCTGTTCTGACGCCTGGAACGACAACGATATACAATGCCGCATGTGAGCCTCATGTTCAGAATCTGTGCAATATGCTTGACGGAATGGGAGCGGATATAAAAGGCATAGGCTCGAACAAGCTTATAATCAAAGGCGTGAAAAAACTTCACGGCACAAAACACAGAATACTGCCCGACCATATCGAGGTCGGATCTTTTATGGGACTCGCAGCCGTCACCGGAGGCGGAGTTACGATCAAAGATTCTTACACTGAGCACATGGAAATAATTTTTCCGGCTTTCACTAAACTTGGAATAACCTACGAAGTCAGAGGGAAAGATATTTTTATACCGGGCGGACAGAAGCCGAACATAGTGGATGATTTCGGGGGTAAAATACCTTCAATATCCGATCAGCCCTGGCCCTGCTTTCCCGCCGACCTTTCAAGCATAATGGTAGTATCCGCACTATTTTCAAAAGGAACGGTCATGATACACGAGAAAATGTTCGAAGGTCGT
Organism: Candidatus Delongbacteria bacterium; assembly: GCA_016938535.1. Next base: position 1,400 of record JAFGUL010000206.1, on the reverse strand, counting down.
CTGTTCTTCGTTGACTCGCTGATCCGTATGGGCGCAAAGGTCGTTCTCTGCGACCCCCATAGAGTGGTCATTTCGGGTCCGGTAAAGCTTAAGCCGGTGGAACTGTCTTCGCCCGACATAAGAGCCGGAATGGCGCTTTTAATAGCTGCTCTTGCCGCTAAAGGAACGACAGTCATAAGAAATGTGCGGCAGATCGACAGAGGATATCAGCGGATCGAGGAAAAACTCAATGCTCTCGGCGCCGATATCAAGCGGAAAAAGGAATAATGCAGAGGAATGTCTTTCAAGATAAAACTATCGCTGAATCCTACGATAATTATTATAGGACCGACTTCGGAATAACCGTTGACTCTATTGAGAAAAAGATCATTGATGAACTTCTGAACAGCTTAAGTTCCAGGGAAATGCTCGAACTCGGATGCGGAACCGGGCACTGGACAGAACACTTTGAAAAGCTTGGATATTCAGTCACAGCATTAGATATTTCACAACCTATGCTCGATATAGCTGAAAAGAGAGATCTGAAGGCCGATTTCTTAAAAGCAGATGCAGAAGCTCTTCCGTTCAGAGACGGTAGCATGAGCTTAATTACTTCTATAACAATGCTCGAATTCGTTGATGATCTTGAAAAAGCCTTAAGCGAGATGCGCCGGGTTCTCAAAAAGGGCGGCAGTCTTGTCCTCGGGTGCCTGAACGCTGAATCTCTGCTTGGCAAAAACAAACAAAATGATCCGACATTCAAAAACGCTGTATTTTTTACTGATGAGGATTTTGAAACAAAATTTTCAGGATTTGAGATCGTAAAGATCAGAAAAGGCATTTATCTGAGGCCTGACTACAGCCTCGCCGACGAAGCTGAAGATAAAGAAGAATACGAACCTGCCTTCACCGGAATTTCGTTCAGGAGGAAATAAAAAATGATAATCACAGCAGAGATCAGCTATTACCCATTAATAGACAATTACGCAGCAGCCGTAAAGGAATTTTTAGCCGAAATCGATAAAAGCGGAATTGATTTCGAAGTCGGAACAATGAGCACGCTGATAACAGGCGAGTACGATAATGTAATGGAGCTGCTTGCCGCAAAAATTGAGCCGATGCTTGAAAAATACCCCTCGGTATTTACCTTAAAAATTTCTAATTCGTGCGGAAAGAAGTAATATTTATTCCTGAAATTACACTTTTGCGGAGATAAATATGGAATTCGTACATATTGCGTTTACGGTGACTTGTCGGAAGAGTCCGAAGTTAAAGCTATTGTCCGTCAGGTTAAGGAATTTGGCATAAATATTGATATTTTAATAAATAACGCGGGCATCCAGACAGCCTACCACGAAAATATTTGGGAACACAGCCGTAATGAGTGGCTAAAAAGCTATAAGATAAATGTGATCGCAATG
>JAFGUL010000205.1 GCA_016938535.1 Candidatus Delongbacteria bacterium | reverse complement strand
TTCAGACTGTCGAAAAAGTCCTTGAGAAATCAGGGACTTTTTTTTTGATTTTCATTTTTTCTTGCATTAAATAACTATATATAACGAAATAGTTGTAATATGAACAAAATATCGCTTGCTTTAGGATTATTTCATGCTTATATTTCTTACATAACTGATTTCGGAGAAATTATGCTCAAGAAACAAGAATCTAAACAATCTGAAATAGAGATGGTGATACTGGAAAACCTCGTTCCGGAAAATCATCTCTTGAGAAAAATATCAAAGTATATTGACTTCATCTTCGTCAGAGATAAGCTAAGCCCATTTTACTGCGACGACAATGGCAGACCTCCAGTAGATCCGGTAGTTCTGTTCAAGATATATTTTCTCGGATTTTTATACGGGATCAGGTCTGAACGACAATTGATGCGTGAGATAGAAGTCAACCTTGCCTACCGCTGGTTTTTAGGTTATAAGATCAATGAGCCTGTACCTCACCATTCCACTCTAAGCTATAACAGGCTTCACCGTTTTCAGAACAGCGATGTTTTTAGAGAACTTTTTGATGAGATAGTTTTTTTGGCTATCCGGAAAAAACTTGTCACAGGCGAAGTTTTATATACAGACTCAACTCACTTGAAAGCTAATGCCAATAAGAAGAAGTTCGAGAAGAAAGATGTTGAAGGCACAGCGAAGCATTATCTTGATGATCTTGAAGAAGATGTAAACAAGGATCGTCTTCAGCACGGAAAGAAAGAACTGAAAGATAAGCCTAAAGAACCTGAAATTAAGGAAAAAAGAGTCAGCACTACTGATCCGGACAGCGGATATATGTGCAGGGATTTTAAAGAAGAAGGATTTGCATACCTTGATCACAGAACAGTTGACGGGAAGCACAACATAATAACTGATGTTCATGTAACACCGGGCAATGTTCACGACAGCATACCGTATATAGAAAGGCTTGATCACCAGATAAACAGGTTCGGATTCGATGTGCAGGCTGTAGGTCTTGACGCAGGTTATAATACAGTTGCTGTATGCCACGGGTTAAAACAGCGTGATATATTCGGAGTACTTGCCTATA
>JAFGUL010000204.1 GCA_016938535.1 Candidatus Delongbacteria bacterium | reverse complement strand
TAAATCCGGGAGTTGAGAAATGAAGCTTCAATTACTACCGCGCTTCGCTTGCTTACTTCCAAGGGGACAAATGTCACTAATGTAAGTAAAAATATGCGGAGAGTGGAGATATGAAGAGAGTAATAATGATAGTATTTCTGAACTTAATTGCTATGTTATTTTCAGCGACTTACACAGTTGACGGTAATGCGTATCTGGAAGGTGAGACCGATCACACCGGGATCAAGGTTTTCTTTCAGAGGGTAGCACCAGACAATAGCTTCAGCTACACGGTTTATACTGATTTTGCCGGCTATTACAGTCAGGTTGTCGATTAGGGGTGGTACGATATTACATTCACAAAAGAATTCTATGAAGATTCGGTATTAAACGGAATAAATGCTTATTCGGATCAGACACAGGCAGATGTAACTTTGGTTAAAGAAAGCAATGTGATCGGACCCGGAACTCACATTATAACAGAAAATATCACGGTTGCCGAGGGTGATACGCTTATAATTGAACCTGGTGCAAGGTTGGAATTCGGTTATGAGATAGGAATGACGGTTAACGGTGTATTGCTGGCTGTAGGGGAAAAGTTTAATCCAATAACTTTTACAAGTCAATCGGGTGTGAAAAGAGGAGGAATAAAAATAAGCGGATCATCTACAGGAAAGAATATGCTTTCCAATTGTATCCTTGAGAACTCCAAAAGAGGAGGGCTATATCTCTATTCATGTACTGCAGAATTGACAGATTGTGTTATAAGAAATAATGCAGAATATACCAGTGGAGGCGCGGGAATATATATTAGAGGTGAAGGCTGGTGGAATGCATATGTTGATGTGACTGTCACTGATTGTATCATTGAGAACAACTATAGTCCGGAAGGATACGGCGGTGTAGGAATATCTTCTGTAGAAGGAAATGTTTATTTTGACGGCTGTACAATAAGGAATAACTCTTCGGATTTGTACGGAGGTGCTGTCAGGATTTCTTCCGCTGAAGATGTTGTTATAAGAAATTCATCAGTCCATACCAATCCCCAGGACGGAATATCGGTTTCTTCCGCAGAAAAGACGAAGATAGAGAACTGTATAATATATGGAAATAATGATTACGGAATCAGCGGCAGAGCTAAGGTAATAAACTGCGTAATAGTAAATAACGGTAACGGCGGTGTTGTCGGAGCAGACTGTTATAATTCATATATTTCCGGTAATCCAATAGGGCTAAATTCAGGGACAGCATACTGCTGTAATGTTTATAATAATACCTCGAATTTTACTAACTGTAATGAGTACATGGGTATTCCTGTAACTGTCAACAATAACGGAGACCCATGCGATTCATGGAACAACATTTCGATGGATCCGAAGTTTACCGATGAAGCGAACTTAGATTTTATACTTCTGAGCGATTCGCCTTGTATAGATTCAGGGCTCAGTTCAGTACCTGATCACACATACTGCGAATTTGATATTTCCGGGAATACGCGGGTTATGGACGGTAACGGAGACCATGTTGCCCTGATAGATATAGGTACTTACGAATTTGAATATATTTTTCCCGGACTTGCCGGTTCAGGTACTGAATCTGACCCCTATCAGATATCGAACCTGTACGAACTCGAATGGATTGCTATTGATTCAACAAGATGGGATAAGCATTATATCCAGACAGCAGATATTGACGCTACCGATACGCAGAACTGGAATAATGGTAAAGGATGGGATCCGATCGGCAACTCGAGCGTGAGCTTTACGGGTTCATATAACGGGCAATTCTTTTCTATTATTAATTTGTATATCTGCAGAGGTTCAGACAGTTATATCGGGTTTTTCGGTAATTCTTCAAGTGCAGATTTTAAAAATATAGTAATGGTCAACGCTGATATCACAGGATATATGAATGTCGGGTGTATTACGGGAAAAAACTGGTATTCAGATATTGAAAACTGCTTTTCAACAGGAAGCGTTACAGGAACAACTTGCGTGGGTGGTATAGTTGGAGAGAATTCTTCAGCGACTATAAGGAACTGCGGTTCCCACTGCAGCGTTGTCAGCAGTCTCGGAGCAGGCGGAATTGCCGGTACCAATGTCAACGAAGCTTATATCTACGACAGTTATTCGACAGGTCATGTTCTCGGATATGACGACGGAGGCGGACTTGTCGGTATGATGCACACATCACATATATACAACTGTTACTCTAAATCACTGGTAACCGGCTCGTATGATTCAGGAGGATTAGTTGGAAGCGAATTCGATCCTGACGACATGAAAAACTACGCGCACGGAATAATTCAGGCAGGTAACAAGGAGTTTTCTACTGTTTCAGCCAGCTTCTGGGACTTTGAAACTTCCGGTCAAACTACAAGTGCCGGCGGAACCGGTCTAACAACTGCAGAAATGCAAACCTTATCTACCTACACAAATGCCGGTTGGGATTTTGTCGGCGAGACTGCTAACGGAACAGAAGAAATTTGGGCTATTGATATGACATTTAATGACGGTTATCCGTGCTTTAGCCGTCAGTTTTCAGGTGTAACTGCTCCTGCAGGCTCAGGAACGGTTTTCGATCCTTATCGGATATCAAGTGTTGAGAATCTTCTCTGGATCACAGGGAGTACAGAAAGATGGGATAAGAATTATATTCAGACTGAGGATATTAGCGTATATGCTTTCATGAAAGGAGATGGCTGGTCACCGATCGGAAATAGTACTTATCAGTTCACCGGTAGTTATGACGGACAGGGATATTCCATCAGCGGATTATATATCAGCAGACCGGAAGAAGGTCATCAGGGATTTTTCGGGGATGTATATGGTGCAGATATAAAAAACTTTAACCTGAACTCTGTAAACATAGAAGGCAACATCACGGTAGGCGGACTGATCGCTCAATGTGACAGCTCGACAGTTACGAACTGCCATGTGTACGGATCTTTAAAAGGATATAAGAACATCGGCGGACTTATCGGAGTAGTTTACAACAATTCAACTATAACGGACTGCTCATCATCATGCTTTGTTGAAGGTTATCAGATCATCGGCGGATTATCAGGATACAATACAACTTATTCCACGATATCAGACTGTTATTCAACCGGAACGGTAGCTGCCACAGATAATTATGCAGGCGGTCTTGTAGGGATAAACAGCAATACATCACTTATATCCGAAAGCTACTCAACAGGATCTGTTTACGGAAATGATTATATAGGTGGTGTTGTCGGGAAAAATAATACATCGTCAATTGAATTGTCGTACAGTACATCTGCGGTATCAGGTAACTGGTATATTGGCGGAATTGCGGGGAATAATTATTCAGGTTCGGTAAGAGATTGTTATACAAGAGGAAGCAGTACAGGAGCGAGATATACAGCGGGCATTATCGGACTTAATAACGAATCTGCTGTCGTTCGAAACAGTTACGCTGCTTCTGAAGTAACCGGAACAGAATATTATAATGGAGGAGCAGTCGGCCTGAATGAGGCAACGGTAGAAAATGCCCTTTTCGATTCTGAAGTATCGGGATACGGATCTAGTCAGGGTTGTATTGCCAGAACAACAGCCCAAATGAAAGAGATAGCGACTTACACTTCCAAGTCATGGGATTTTGTTGGAGAAACAGTGAACGGAACTAATGACTACTGGGATATAAATATTTTTGAAAATGACGGATATCCGTTTCTTGCATGGCCGACCGACTTAGAAGCCCCAGGTAATGTAACCGTTTCTGCATCCGGCAGCGACATGATCATCGGGTGGGACGCTAACCCGCAGGCTACGAGTTATACCGTATATTCATCAGCCGATCCGTATGCGGAATTCCCGTCAGGCTGGACGCTTGAAGCAAGCATGACGGGAACAAGCTGGACTGATACCAATGCTACAGGAGCAAAGAAGTTCTATGTGATAGTGGCTGCGAGCGGGAAGGTAAACGAAGTGAAAAAGATTAAGTTAAGTAGAGAGGTTTTAAAATGAAATTCATACTGGCAGTGTTAATTATTATTGCACAACTGACCGCTATAGAGAGGCCGGTAAATATAAGTGAATTGAGTAAGTCTGATTTTCTGACGGGCAGCAAAGGGCAAAGTTACACAGGTACCAGAATATTCAAATATTCAAATGATGAGTGGGTATTCAATGCGTTCTATGATCTCGTGAGGGATACTGACGGTACGGTACTTAACAGGAAAGACTACAACAGTTCAGGAACTCTTGTAGCTACATGGACTTGTGATAATTATGATGAACATTACAGACTCAGACATTACAAATCGAGTTCATGGGAAAGCGGCTCTTCGTCAACCACCAAGTACTTAAGATACTCGCACGATGATGTGCTTCTCAGCTATGAGGTGATCTATTTTTCAGGCGGAGTATGGGGCAGTCAGGAATATTCCTATTTAACTACATATACATACGATAATGGTGTTCTGGTTCAGCAGCTTTATGTTTATGACGCATCGGGTTCTGAGGAATATTGGCACGAAGAAACTAAGACTGAATATAATTATGATGTAGATGGCAAGTTGGAATCCGAGTATGTCAGTTTAAAAATTTGTAATGATCCTTTCGATTTGAAAGAAAGAACATTATGGACTTGGGACGGTAACGACGGAACAGGCATAAATGAGGGCTATAAGAATACGGTTTGGATAAATAAGTCAAAGAAACTGAGGGGTATCAATCAAGAATTAAAACCGGTTGATGAATACAGAAGCAACTGGTCCTGGGGGTACTGGATAGAAGACGATATGGATACCATATATTACAATTCATTCGGTAACCTTTACAGTATAATCTTTCAGAATTATGACCCTTCGTTGAAAGGTTATGTTCTAAACGAAAAGCATAATTATTATTACGATGATATTCCGGTTGGTGTACCTGCAAATTTTACTTCAATTGTCTCAGAAGGAACTATTACTCTTACATGGGATCCTGTTAACTGGGCTACTTCGTACAAGATTTACTCATCTGATGATCCTTATGGTGTGTTTGAAGAGGATAGTACAGGAAATTTTAACGGGAACGAATGGAGCAAAACTATTGAAGGCGTAAAAAAGTTTTATAGGGTAACTGCAGTTGAGGAGGAAAAATAATATGAAAAAGTTTATATTGTATATTATTATTATTGCAGCACATTTATTTTCTCAGACCGAGAATGCTCTTTCTTTTGACGGAACGGATGATTATGTAAATATCAGCGGTGAGGTAACCAGTGTCACGACCACTCAGCCTATTACGGTCGAGGCATGGATATATCCTGTTACGAACGCAGATGTAAGGATTATAGCTTCCAAATATTACGGCGGAGCAGCTTTAGCATCAAACTTCAATATTACGAGAGATACCGAACAGAAACTTCTGTTAAGCGGAAACGGAACGAATGTATTATTTTCAAATGCTGTAATTCCGATTGATACTTGGACTCATATTGCTGTTGTTTTTCAATCCGGAACGAGTAATACACAGATTTATATTAACGGAGTACTTGATCAAACAGGTACCCTGTATTACAACAATACAAACTCTGAGACGGAAATGAGGATCGGAGAATTTGTCAATATTGACGGCTCTACTGTTTACCAGAGGTGGAACGGGGTTATTGATGAAGTGCGCGTGTCGGATGCTGTCCGTACTCAAACGCAGATATCAGACAATATGAATATTCCCTTAGCAGGAACTGAAACCGGACTGGTAGCTTATTACGGTTTTAATCATGGAACAGCGAACGGTGACAATGCGGGGATAACCACACTTTCTGATCTTACTGTTAACACTTGGGACGGAACTCTACAGAATTTTGCGTTAAGCGGTACTACATCTAACTGGGTCGAGGGGGTTCTTGATCTGGATCCGCCTTCAGCTCCGGAAGCTGCTGCCGCAACAAATATAACTTTTTCCAAGTTTACAGCGAATTGGAATCCGGTAACTTCAGCAACGGGTTATTATCTTGATGTAGCTACGGATAACGGATTTTCTTCTTTTTTGACCGGATATGAAGGTAAGAATGTTTTGAATGCAGTTTCATTTACAGTTAATGAATTATCTCCCGAAACTGAATATTTTTACAGAGTCAGAGCTTACAATGGTGGTGGTGAAAGTCAGAACAGTAATACCATTTCAGCTCAGACCTTGATTTTTATTCCCCCTGAACCACCTTTAGCTGCACAAGCAACAAATGTTATACCCGGAAGCTTTTCTGCAAACTGGGAATCCTCTGCAGGTGCTGACGGATACTATTTTGATCTTGCGAGAGATCTGTCTTTCACTGACTTCGTTCCCGGATACCAAAGTCTTGATGTAGGTGATGTTCTTACGCTTAGCATAGGAGACTTAGAAGGCGGTACCTACTTTTACAGAGTGAAAGCATACTATTACGGAGGGGAAACAGCTTTCAGTAATACTATCTCAGTCGAAGTTCAGTCCACTTTACAGATGGGGCTTATAGAAGATATATATACTGTCGAACCTTATCCTGTAGGAAAACTTGTCAGGATAAATTCGGACGGAGATATTCTTGCTGTGAATTCTGCGTACAGGCAGGTTCATCATCTTGAAAGCGGTTCGAATGAATGGGGTAATAATCTGAATGTATCTTCTAATATTACGGATATGTATTTCGGGCCGGACAACACAGCTCTCGTAGGAACCCAATCTCACGGAATGTACATGTCACAGCCGGGATCCGGTTACAGCTGGAATCAGATTCTATCTGACTGTACGGTATTCAGCATGGGAATACTTACCGACGGAACGATCCTCGCCGGAACGACAGACGGTCTTTACCGCTCAACCAATGACGGTGTATCATGGTCGATTGTTTACGATTATCCTTTGAAAATGAGAATAAATGAGAGTAACAGCACAATATATATAGAGGAGTACAACAGGGGACTGTGCAAATCGACCGACAACGGTTTCACATGGGAAGAAATAAATTACAATCTTTCCAAAGATATAACGATAAACGATATTCAGGTAGCTGCAAACGGTACAGTTTTTATTTCTGTACTTGATAACGGTCTTTACAGACTTGACGGAAGCACATGGATAACCCAGCAGTTCAATTATACAAATGTTCCTTCGCTTCATGCAGGAAAAGACGGTTATATGTACTGCAGTCTGGGAGACAAGATTTACAGAAAAACTGTTACCCAGTCATTCTGGCCGGTGGTCAAAGATTCACTTGGGGCAGTCACTTCTTTCGACAGCAATTCAGGTAAGATCATAGCGGGTTATACTGATGATATGCTTATTTTTGAATCAGTAGATTCCGGGATCACCTGGACAGAAAACGGTCAGGTTATTTATCCAACCGTAAGATCTATATTTGCATTGAGAAATTATATTGTTATCGGAACAGAGGACGGATTATGGAATTCCACAGATTACGGCAGTACATGGTCGCATTGTATGGACGGTATTCAAGTCTATTCAATAGAACTGGGAAAATACGAAAGGATAAGTATCGGTACGAACGACGGGCTTTACAGATCCAGCGATCACGGTCAGACATGGGTAAAAAGAACAACTTGTCCGCTGAATGTTGTGAATGAAGTATTATTCGAAGACGACATTTTTTATATCGGCGGGGAATATAAACTATACAGATCAAATGATCTCGGTTCAACCTGGAGCATTGTTCCGATCGATTATGACAATTATCCCGAACCGTTCGGTCTTCTAAAAACTGATACAGGAAGAATCTATACTTCAGATCCTCATGAAGGAATCTGGTACACTGATAATGAAAGCATATGGACATACACAGGATTTGATAATTCATACTGTATAGAAAAAAATCAGGATGGAGATATATTTGCTCACGGCAGTTATTCTCTAATAGTCTTGCGGTATGGATCAGAGGTATGGGAAGCCTCTGAATCCGGCAATTATTATGACATCTCGGTGTCCTCAGATAATATTGTTCTTGTTTCAGGTTCAGGCAGTTTCATCTACGGTTTTAACGGTGACAGCTGGACAACTGTTTCTGACGGATTGCCGTCTGGTATTGTTGTGAATGCGATAGCTAAAGATGATAACGGGTATATTTACTGCGGAATGGGATCAGCAAAGGGAGTCTACCGCTCAAATATTACTGTTTTAGTGCCGTAATATCAGGTAATGAGAATCAATAGTCTTTTAAAATATCCCTTGCAATGTCGAGGGAGATTTTTTTTCCCGACTCTTTCCAAAGGTGATTTCCGTCAGTGAACTGAACATTTTTATTAGAGTCAGAAAGGTCAATGAATTTTGCACCGAACTGTTCAGAGACCGATAACATTTTATCATTGAAGTCAGGCATATATTTGTTTTCGGAAATTACAATATCTTCCTTTACCGGAAGCCTGACAAGGTAAACAGAACCTATGATTGTTAAATATTGGAGAGTCTTTTTAAAATATTCGTATCTTATATTCGAATATTTGTATGATACAGGTGCAACATTTACATATTTATCTATAGTTTTTTTCTCTCTCGACTTCATTGATTTTTCGTCCATACGCACAGAAACTTCGAACCATCCATCGTCATGCAGAAAAGATGTATTGAGATTCTTGCTTAAATAAGGAATGTTCTTTATTCTGTTTATTATGATCATTATATAGCTCTGGTCGTAGAAATCAAGGAAATATCTAAAATTCGGCCGCGAAGTCACATCTTTCAAAGAACCTGTGGGCAGGTTATTCTCAAAAAATTTTGTTGTATCTTCAACAGTTTTGAAGTTTTCTGATATCGTCCAAGGATTCACCTCGATTATGAAAATTCCATTTTTAGAATCAGTATCAAGTTTTCGCTTAATACTGTTATAATAAGCCGGACCGAAAGAAGAGTAGCCCAAAGCGAAAGAATAGTTGAAAAGCATAGGATTTGGTACTGTTTTTTCAAGTTCATCATTGATTATTGAAGGTACTATTCCCTGAGCAGCTCTTGAAGAACCGATTATCAAGGATTTCTGAAGGGGAGAAGAGAATCTTATATAAAAAGCATCGGTATTACCGTCCGCAAAAGAAAACAAAAGGATGACAGAAAGGCCGGTAAGAAGATACAGAGTGAATATTTTCGTTATAAATGCCTTCATGATTAAAACTGCAGATAAATGAACTGCTGTTGTTTTCCTCCAAATAAAAATATTGTCATTATCAAGGCGTAGTAAAAGATCCATACTGTTTTACGAGGTATTTTATTTTGTATGAATGACGCGGGATTTTCGTGTTTTCTTCCCAGCCACTCTATAATCATAAAGGTTCCCGTCAAGCCAAAAAGTATAATCTTATCTATTTTGAGCTCCGGAACTGAAAATAGGCTTCCGGAAAATATTTTTTCAAACATTCCGGCTACATCTGAAATTTTTCCGGCTTTGAAAAAAGTAAAGGACACGAAAATAATACTTAGTGTAAAAAGATATTCAGGAACAGCTACAATCAGGTTTGAATTCTTCATCCCGATTTTTTTTAAAAGTTTTTTTCGAGGTTTCATCATTATATGATATATGATCAGAAATACTCCTTGAGTCAGACCCCAAATTATAAATGAATAACTTGCTCCGTGCCAGAGTCCTGTTAGCATCCATGTTGATACGCTGCCCACTATATAAATAATTGTTTCTGTTCTTATTCCAAGTATTTGCTCAGCTTTGATCTTTCTTGATAGTGCGAAGGCAACAGGAAGAAAAGTATAATCTCTGAACCAGTTTGTAAGTGATATATTCCATCTTTTCCAGAATTCTTTTATATCTTTGGCAAAATACGGATAGCTAAAGTTTCGAATTATTCGAAAACCCATGGTTTTACTTAAACCGATAGCAATATGAGAATATCCTGCAAAATCGGAGTAGATTTGTATAACAAAAAAGAAAATACCCAAAAAAACTTCGATACCTTTCATTTCGGTGTAACCACTAAAAGCTTTATCTGCAAATGACGCACAGTTATCAGCAATTACAATTTTCATAAAAAGACCCCATAGAATCTGAAAAAATCCTTCTTCAGCCAGTGAATCGTCAAAAACTCGTTCTTTTTTTAACTGAGGGATAAGAGACGAAGGTCTCTCAATCGGACCTGCCAGAAGTATCGGAAAAAAACTCGTGCTTAAAAGTACATTAACAAAATTTCTTTCAGCTTTAAAATGCCCCTTATATACATCAACAATGTAGCTGATTGCTAGAAAAGTGTAAAAGCTTATCCCTAATGGTAGAATTATGTTCAGTGTGTCGGTATTTATTTTTATTCCCGATAATTCAAGCATTGAATTGAAACTCTCTATGAAGAAATTGGCATACTTAAATATCACAAGTACAAAAACATTTATAAATAAACCTGTAAAAAAGTAGATTTTCTTCACAGTTTGTTTGGAGTTATCCGTGATCAGGATACCTGTAAAATATGAAGATGCTCCAACAAAAAAAAGCAGAGAAAGAAATCTGTAATCCCACCATCCGTAAAAAAAATAGCTCCCAACCAACAGCAGAACATTCTGGGAATAAGTTTTTTTATTAAAAAAAAACCAGTAAACAATAAAAATTACAGGAAAGAATAACGCGAAAGGTATTGAATTGAAAAGCATTTAATTAGTCTATTTTAATTTCTCTTATACTTTTAAGACGGTCAATTTAATGAATTTGTAAAAATATTGCAAATAGTAAATCACTGATTGATTTACATTTTTTTTTTATTTAGATTACTCATTAGAAAATGACCCTAAGGTAAATTAGTTGAAAGCTTTAAATTCATTACTTTTAATTTCTTTTATAACAATCCTTATTTCCTGCAAAGATAATGAAGTAAGTAAATCATTTGAATATTTTTTTGACGGATCAAAAGAGATATCATCAGGCGATTCGATACTGTTTGAGCGGGGAAAAAGGTACTTCGTTTCTCTTGATCTGACGGATAAAGAATATGACAATATCTACATTGGTGCTTACGGAGACACTCTTCTGCCGAATCCGATCCTTGACGGCAGTTTGTTCAGGTTCGATTTTGATGCTTTGAAGTGGGATGATTTCGAGGTTATTAATGGTGTAAAGTTTTATAGAAAGAGAATAGCAGGATTAGAACTTGTCGAGAATGTTTATGCTGATGATGATATGCTGACTCTTGCAAGGGAACCGGATGCTGATGAGGAACTCGTAACGGGTCAGAAGAATTCTTTTAAGGGTTATTTCAAGATTGACAGCGTTGATGTGAAAGATCCGAGAGGAAGGTTCTTCGATTTCTCAAACGGAACTGATTGGGGGCAAGGAGCGGAAATTGTTACTAAAACTCAGCACTGGTCGTATGAGGTTAGGAAATTTTCAAATGACAGCAGCGACTTTTATTTTAAAGACAGGTTTCAGGATCCTTTGAAAAAAGACTGGGGGTATTTTGTTCAGAGAAGTTATGAAGCTCTCGATAGAAATTGGGAGTGGTTCTATGACGAAAAAGAGGGAGTGCTTTACTTTTCTCCATTGAATAATAGTTGTACTGTTTATATTTCAAGCAACAAAAACGATAACAATGCAGGGATCGGGCTTAACGGCGGAAAGGATATTACGATAGAAGGTCTTAAATTCGTCAATTATAAGTTCGGGATAAAATCTGAAAGTACAGAAAATCTCACTGTGAAAAATTGTGAAATTGAAAACTGTACATACGGAATATTCAGTAAAGAAGATCAATCGATAAACTGCATAATTGAAAATAACAGAATAAAAAATATGCGTTCGTTCGGGATCAAGCTTTTTGGAGACAATACGGTCATTGATAACAACATTTTATATAATATAGGAATGACGCTAGGTGCAGAGAGCAGAGGTTATAACAACCTTTGCGGTATAGATATCAGAGGTAAAGACAATGTGATTTCAAATAATTCGATCTCTAAAACAGGATATTCCGGTATAAGATTTTTCGGGTCGGGTGGCTGCAGTGTAATTAATAATACCCTTGACAGTACGGTTCAGGTCATGGCTGACGGGGGAGCGTTGTACACTTGGCATTACATAGAAGGTGAAAGAAACAAACTTATCAGAGGCAACACGATCACAAATGCGTACGGTAATGCTGACGGGACTCCGGGCAAGTATTTTCACTCCGGCGGCATTTATCTTGATGAACTTTCTTTAAATTTCAGGGTGGACAGCAACTATGTTTCAAATTGCGGCGGAGGTATTTACATCCAGAATTCCAGATCGGATACTGTTATGTACAACACAACAGAAAATAACAATATCAGCGAATTTCATATCAATCATGCCGGAACAATATTGAACGGTGGTAAGCTCAACCCTGATAACGATCCGAACTTTGACCCAAATAAGCTTGATTCGATTCCGGAAGGTTATGTGTGGGACAGAACAAAAGGTCTCTTGTACTACAAGAATATGAGGAACGGTGTGGTTTATGTTGAACAGGGAAACAATCTTGTAAAAGATAATGTTTTTATTCCCTCAAAAGAAAAGAACACTTATTCTTTTCAGTTCAGGTGGTGGAAGAATCTTAACGATGATATAATTGCAGTTCTTTCGGGAAACGACAACTTTTTTTATAATAATATTCCCGACAGCCTAGTAAAAAACGCTGCACTGTTTCTCCAGGCCTCTAATGTTAGGGACATGAATTTTGGCAGTAAAGATTATATGGTCGTTGAAAACAGTTTTGATAAAACTACATACGGCTATCTAAGGCGGATATATATATGGATCGGCAGAGGAGTGAAGAACAGCACCGAAGCTGTTATTGATCGAATTGCACAATAGCTTTTTCCACTTGCCTATTTACTTGATTTTGCTTAATTTTGACACGAGAGAGATGGGGAGCTTAAAAGGGAGTTTTTTGGTTGTTTGGTTTTTTGAGAAAAATAATACCGATCCACAAGCTGGCATTCATAATTCATGATTTTGCGCTGATTACCCTAACACTTTATCTGTGTCTGAAAATCTCTCTGCCTAATTACTATGAGTTTTCAAATAGTTTTGTTTACAGCTTCATATTTCTACTTATAGGAATGATCTTTATTTTCAAGTTCAGCAATATGTACAGATATCAGGTTTTTCTGAATACTCCCAGGCATATTGTTCTTTTGGCAAAATCAATCGTGTTAAGCATGACGCTTCACATTTATTTTGCTTTTTTTATGAAGTATCCCGAAGTGACTTTAAGCAGAAGGTTCGTTCTCGAAACATATTTTGCTCTTTTTATAGTTCTGCTGATTACAAGAGTAGTGATCATTCCGAGAATTTACTTCCACATGGTAAGGGAAGGCAAGCTCAGTGTCAATATGCTCGTTCTCGGAGCGGGTACTACAGCTAGAGCGAAGGTGGCGGCACTTCTTTCAGACAATGCTAATTATTACAAAGTAGTCGGTTATCTTGATGACTCGGCAGAAAAACAGGGTAAGGTTTTTGACGGGATCCCTGTTCTCGGAGATGTGACTAAACTTGAAGAAACGGTTAAAAAATATAAGGTGAATGATATTTTCGTTTATATCAGAAATATATCTCCTGAAAAACTTCAGTCTATAATAGATTTCTGCAAAAAGATTGAAAAACCGGTTCACATAGATTCATCTCTTTTCGACATTGTTAAGGAAAGGTTATCGGTAGAAGAGATATCATCCACTTCCACTTTCAGAGTGGTGCCTACAAAAACAAGAAATTATTACGATGTGGCAAAGAGAATTATTGATGTTACGGGTGCGCTGATAATTATTATCGGACTTCTGCCTGTCTGGATCGTTCTGTACCTTTCGGTAATTCTAAGTTCAAAAGGACCCGGATTTTACAGAGCGAGGGTGGTCGGTAAGGACTGCAAAGAATTCAACATGCTCAAATTCAGGTCAATGTATCACAATACGAGCAAAAAGCTTCACGAGGATAAAGTCAAGGATATGATAAAAAAGAACGAGGCGACTACAAAGCTCGAGAACGACCCGAGGATCACACCTTTGGGCAGGATAATGAGAAAATATTCGATAGATGAATTCCCTCAGTTGTGGAATGTGCTTATCGGAGATATGAGCCTAGTCGGGCCGAGACCGAATGTTCCTTATGAATTCGAGCACATGGAGGACTGGCAGAAAAAGAGATTCGAGGTACTTCCGGGCATGACGGGACTTTGGCAGATAAAAGGCAGGGACGAGGTTAAATTCACAGATCAGATAGTATTGGATTTTTTCTATATCGAGAACCGCTCCATAATGCTCGATCTGGAGATACTGCTCAAGACGATACCTGTCGTTCTTTTTGGAAAAGGAGGTAAATAGTGCCTGATTATTTTGTTCACGAGCGCGCCTGGTGCGAAAGCGGAAATATTGGTGTCGGAACAAGAATATGGGCATTTTCCCATGTTATGAAAGGCGCGGTTATAGGTTCGGGCTGCAATATCGGCGAGCACTGTTTCATCGAGAACGGGACTTTGATCGGCGATGATGTTACCGTTAAGAACGGGATTTCCGTCTGGGAAGGCGTGAGTGTGGAAGACAATGTCTTTTTGGGTCCTCACATGGTATTCACGAACGATATAAAACCGAGATCGAAGGCTCATGACTACAAACTTGCGCGGACGCTTGTAAAAAAAGGAGCGACCGTGGGAGCGAACGCAACGCTCGTCGGGGGTATCACGATCGGGAGATACGCGATGATCGGCGCGGGATCGGTCGTGACTAAGGATGTGCCGGATCACGCTCTTGTTTACGGGAATCCTGCAAGTCAGCACGGTTGGGTGTGCGTGTGCTGCGAGAAACTGCAGGATACCGGTGGTCAGGCGTCGTGCGCCTGCGGGAAGAAATTCCGCATCGCCGGAAATAATTGTGAAATAATTAATTAAAGATAAGGCTAAAACATGTATGATTTTATTGTAACCGGCGGATGCGGATTTATCGGAAGTCATTTTATCGAGATACTTCTGAAAAAAGGCTACAGAGTTCTTAATATCGACAAAATGACCTATGTTTCGTGGACAGACATCGGATTCGAGAATCATCCTCACTATACATTCCTGAAAGAGGATATCTCTGATATAACGAACCTGCCCAAGTGCGATGTGCTCGTAAATTTTGCGGCTGAATCCTTCGTTGACAACTCGATCGAGAACAGCGAGATATTCTTCAAGTCGAATGTGAACGGAGTTCATAACCTGCTCGAGCATATCAGGATGAAAGCTAAATTTGACAGACCGCTTTTCGTTCAGGTCTCGACAGATGAGGTTTACGGCGACATTACCGACGGCGAGTTTTCGGAAAAAGATATTCTAAAACCGAGCAATCCTTATTCAGCGACCAAGGCCGCTGCCGAGCAATTTGTTTTTGCATACAACAGGACATACGGGATTGATTTTGTGATGACCCGCTGCTCGAATAACTTCGGAAAAAGGCAGTATCCCGAAAAGCTGATCCCGAAAACAATAATGAGCGCGCTTTCGAACAGACCTATGACAATTCACGGGGACGGATCATATATCAGGTCATGGATCCATGTAATAGATCACTGCGAGGCTATTTTGAGACTTATCGAGAACAAAGCCTACAACGATGTGTATAACATCTGTTCGGGAGATGAAATATCGAATCTTGATATTGTCAAACTCGTTTATGAAAAGATGGGAAAAGAACCGAACATTCAGTTCGTCGAGAACAGATGGGGTCAGGACCTCCGCTATGCGATCTCTATGCAGAAGATTAAGGAAAAGACCGGCTGGAGTTCTAGGCTTAAATTAAGAGATACTATCGAAGATGTAATTAAATTCTACAAGGAAAGATATGGAGATGAAACCAATTCCTAAACACGGTGACGACAGGGGATTTTTAATAGAATTTTTAAGAGAAGACGAGAATTTTTTAAACTTTAACGGTCAGATCTACGCTTCAACTATTGCGCCGGGTACCGTCAGAGGGGATCATTATCACGAGCACAAGACTGAAATATTCGCTGTAATGAAAGGAAAGCTCAAGGTTCTTGTTCAGCATATAAACGGCGGAGAAATAAAGGAATATATACTTCACGGTTACGGGGAAAATATAGACAGGGTGGTAGTAGAACCGAATTATGCCCACACTTTTGAAAATATCGGCGATGAGGAAGTCATTCTACTTGCGTGGGGTGATCAGGTTCACGATCATTCCGGTCCCGATCAGTACAAACATGAGATAAAATATGAGAGAAATTAAATTTCTTGACCTGAAAGCACAGTACCTTTCGATAAAAGAAGAGATAGACTGTGCAATTCAGGAAGTTTTGCTTGCGAGCGCATTCGCCGGCGGACCTTTTGTAAAGAGTTTCGAAGAAAATTTCGCTAAGATCCACGATGCTAAATTCTGCGCAGGCGTAAATAACGGGACATCGGCTCTTCACATAGCTATGATGGGTCTTAATATCGGCGAAGGTGACGAAATTATCATGCCTGCTAACACTTTCATTGCGACACCGGCGTCAGTCAGCCTTCAGGGAGCAAAACCTGTTTTCGTTGATTGCTCAGAAGAAGACTTCAATATTGATGTCAGTAAGATAGAGGAAGCGATAACAAAAAAAACGAAAGCGATACTGCCTGTTCACCTGTTCGGGCAGCCTGCAAAGATGGATGTTATCACAGAGATCGCAGAAAAGCACGGCCTTATGGTCATCGAAGACTGCGCGCAGGCGCATCTCGCTGAATTTCAGGGTAAAAAAGTAGGCACTATCGGCGTTGCGGGATGTTTCAGTTTTTATCCGGGCAAGAATCTCGGAGCGTATGGTGAAGGCGGTGCGGTCATTTCAAATGATGAGGAGTTCTGGAAGAAGATCCAGGCAATTAAAGAACACGGCTCGTTCAGGAAATATCACCACGAGTACCTCGGTCACAATTACAGGCTAGAGGGAATTCAGGGGGCGATCCTCGATGTCAAGCTAAAGTATATTGAGGCATGGACAGAAACGCGCAGGAAAAATGCCGATCTGTACAGAAAATACCTGTCGGGCGTGGATGAAATTATTCTTCCTGAAGAGCGCGGCGATGTGAGGCATGTTTATCACTTATTCGTCATCAGAACGGAGAAAAGGGATGATCTGGCAGAATATCTGAATGAAAACGGAGTTCAGACGGGAATACATTACCCGATTCCTTGTCACCTGCAGAGGTCGTACGGTTTCATGGGTTACAAAAAGGGCGATTTTCCTGTCAGCGAAAAGCTGGCTAAAGAGATACTTTCTCTACCGATGTCAGAACAGTTAAAAGAGGATGAAATAGTTTATATAGCTGAAAAGATCAGAGAATATTTTGTAAAATAGAGGATGGTCATGGTAAAATTCGGACTCATCGGATGCGGAAGAATATCGGACAATCATTTCAAAGCCGCAGGAAATATAGATGACGCGGAAATAGTGTGCTGCTGCGACATCATCGAAGAACGAGCCGCAAAAAAGGCTGAAGAATTCGCGATCGGGGCATGTTATACCGACTATAAGAAGATGATCGAAAATGAAGAGTTAGATGCCGTCATGATCTGTACACCGAGCGGAACTCATCCTGAGATCGGAATATATGCCGCGGGCAAAAACCTTCATGTCGTGACCGAAAAACCGATGGCGACCGACCTTGAATCTGCCGATAAGCTCATAAAGTCATGCGATGCGAACGGGGTACATCTCTTCGTGGTAAAGCAGAACAGGCTCAATACTACCATGCAGCTTTTAAAGCGCGCTGTTGATAAGAACAGGTTCGGCAAGATCTATCTCGTACAGTCAAATGTATTCTGGCAGAGGCCCCAGTCCTATTACGATCAGGCTAAATGGAGAGGAACATGGGAATTTGACGGCGGCGCTTTCATGAATCAGGCGAGCCACTATGTTGATTCTCTTCACTGGCTTTTCGGCCCCGTGAATCATGTGATGGCGGAAACTGCGACCATGGCTAGAAATATCGAGACCGAGGACACGGGCTGCGCGATACTCAAGTTCAGGAACGGCACGATCGGGACTGTCAATGTCACGCTTCTGACTTATCCGAAAAACTACGAGGGCTCAATTACCGTTATCGGTGAAAAGGGCACGGTCAAGCTCGGTGGGATCGCAATTAACAAGATTGAAAAATGGGAATTTGAAGAATATGACGACGATGACAGGGTCGTTGAGGATTCGAACTATCAGCCGCCGAATGTTTACGGTTTCGGGCACCTGCCTTATTATATCAATGTTGTCAATACTATTCTGGGGAAAACAAAACCCGATACTGACGGCAGGGACGGGAGAAAATCGCTGGAGATTATTAGGGCGATCTATCTTTCGGCCAAGAACGGCACTAAGATCGCGCTTCCGCTCAAGTGATCCACTAAGTTACCCCCTCAATTCTGCTTGAGCCGGCCATAAAGAGATTTCAGAAAAAGGCGTGAGTGATTTTATACCGTTAATAAATGACATCGTCCCGTATTCGGGACTTGTGGCATTTTAGGAATAAAATACCGGAAGCCCTGAAATCATCTTTCGGACGGCGTTGCAGAATTGAGGGGGGATAAGAGCAACCTTGACTTATTTCGCACTAATTATTATATTTACACACTTAAAATGAACACAAGCGGATTAGATGAGTTTATACAAGAAAAATAATAAAATATGAACGGACTAGATATGAAAAGATTTATTTGTGTTTTTGTGATTTTATGTTCCCAGATTTTCGCTTTGTATTCACAGGACGCAGCAGGCCCGGAAGCAAATATTCTCGATGCAGTAAAAACCAACGGATTGTCGTCCCCGGATATCCAATCTATAGATATGAATTCGCAGGTTGAAAAAAACCAGCAGATGCTCTTAGAGCAGCTCAAAGAATCAGAACTTTTGGATAAGAAGGCAGATCAGATTCAGAACGAAAAAGAGCTTAAGGAAAGTGACGACGACGATGAAAAAATAGTAAACATAAGGAGCACTGATTTTCTAAGAGAGATCACCCTCAGCACGAAAGGTTTCTACGGTTACGATCTTTTCTATACAAGCAGAGGTTTTAAACTCGAGTCCTCAATGACAGCCTACTCGGATTATCAGGTCGGACCGGGCGACGAGATCGTAATAGCAATGTGGGGCGATGTGGAGATGAGAAACACGCTCAAGGTGTCGAACGAGGGCACTGTATATCTCAACAATGTCGGTCTTGTAAGTGTGAACGGACTCAGGCTTAACGAACTCGAAACAAAACTCAAGAAACTTCTGTCGAAAGCATATATTACGCTTGACCCTCCGAGAGGCGAGGCGAGCACCTACCTTGATGTATCTATGGGGAAATTGAGGCCGATAACAGTATTTCTAGTCGGCGAAGTATTCAAGAAAGGCGCAATAAAACTTGATTCATACTCTACAGTATTCACTGCACTTTATAATGCGGGAGGTCCTACTGCCAAGGGATCTTTAAGAGATATTCATGTGGTAAGAGACGGCAAGATTGTTTCGACCATAGACATTTACGATTATCTTTTAACGGGTAATAAAGTTAACGATATTATCTTAAAGAACAACGATAATATTCTTGTTCCGCCCAGGCATTCATCAGTCAAGCTTGAGGGAGAGGTCAACAACGAATCTATCTATGAGCTTAAAAAAGAAGAAACTATGGTTGATCTGATGAAATTCTCAGGCGGACTAAGAACTACAGCTACGATAGACAGATTTCAGGTTGAGAGGATTGTGCCTTTCGAGAAAAGGACGGAAGACATCATGCACTCAAAAGAAGTACTGGAGTTCAAACTCGGCAGCGTTAAGAACGGCGGGGTCGAGATCGAGCCTGTCAGACTGAGAGACGGCGATATAGTGACTGTTTTCCCGATATCGAATATACTCATAAATTATGTAAATATATCCGGAGCAGTTCTTCTCCCTGGAAAATATGCTTTAGAAAAGGATATGACACTCGGGGACCTTCTGAATCAGACCGGAGGAGTTCTTCCCGAAGCCTATCTCAAAAAGATACATCTGACGAGAATATACCCGGATCTTACTACAAAACTGTTCGATCTTGACCTGAATGATCCTGAATCTATGAATTTCAAACTTGAGAGCTCGGACAGAATTAAGATTTTTTCCATCTGGGAACTCATAACAAAGAATAATGTCACAATATCGGGTCATGTGAAAAATGTCGGTACGGTAAATCTCGACGGCGACTCAAAAATATCCGATCTTATACTAATGGCCGGCGGACTGGAGGATGAAGCCTTCAGGAAACAGACCTACCTTGAGAGAGCCGATCTGATCAGGTATAACGATGACGGTATAACCACAAGGATCATACCTGTTAACCTGCGTAAAGTTCTTGAGGGTGATAAATCTGAGGATATAGTTCTTAGGGATAAGGATCACCTTAAAGTTTACGGCGTGGATATAACAATATTTCCAAGTCATGTATCGGTAAAGGGAATGGTTAAAAATCCCGGCACATTCGATCTTCAGACGAACATGAGAGTCGAAGACCTTATCCTTCAGGCAGGCGGATTTAAAAAGGGAGCGTACTTGTACGAGGCTGAGGTCTTCAGGATAGATCCTTACAATGTAAAACCGGATGCGCTTATATCTGTTCATAAAATGAAGCTGAACTCTGATAATTTCAAAACATCGGGTTTCGGGAGCAAAGACCAGTTCCTGCTGCAGGATATGGATCTGGTCGTAATCAGAAAACATCCTGATTATCAGATCCAGAGGACAGTCGAACTTAATGGAGAAGTCAGATTTCCGGGGGTGTATTCTCTTCAGAAAGAAAAAGAAACGCTGGCGGAGCTTATTGAAAGGGCCGGAGGACTGAAGGATGAAGCTTTTACACAGGGAATTTCTTTTATAAGGGACAGTATTGCGGTTTTATCTGATTTTCAGAGAGTTTCTAAAAACAGTACAGGGGGAAAACTCGTACTTAAGCATGGTGATATCATAACCGTACCTAAACATCCCGGAACAGTTCTTGTGGAAGGATTCGTTTACAGCCCGGGACTGGTTAATTATGATAAAAGCTGGAGTCTCAACAGATATGTCGAGGCAGCCGGCGGTGTAATGGTCGAGGATGATTATGAAAAAGGTGAAGTTGTTGTTTTCCGTCCCGGCGGCGCGGCCGAAGTTGACGGATGGTTCTTCTCCCCGACAGTCAAAGAAGGTTCACGGATAGTAGTAAAGAAAGTTAGAAAACCCGAAGAAAAAGAAGGCACGAGCCTTAGAGACTGGGTGGCGATAATCGGAAGCATTGTTACAATATCATATTATTTATCGAGATAATATTCACCTCAGTCTTATTATCATAACCCTTAATTTTGTGTAAGGTAGAAAATGGCGCATCTCACAAAGGAAGAAAACATACAGCATAACGAGATAAGTATTAATGATATATTTCTGATTTTGTGGAAAGGCAGGCTGTTCCTTTTTTCAATTTGTTTTTTCTTTGTCTTATGCGGAGTGGCTTATGTCCTGATTTCAACACCTATGTATAGAAGTTCGATCACACTTTACTCACTGACAGAATCAAGTCAGTCAGGTCCGTTAAGTGCTATGGTCAGGCAGTTTGGAGTTGTCAGCACCTCTGCTATATCTAATTCTAATTACAATATACCTGATGTGGTAAAGAGCAGGACGCTTTCTGAAAAAATAATAATGCACGAATGGGAAATTGACGGTTATGATCAAAAAACATCATTATTAAAATATTTTGATGATTTAACGGGCGCAGAAAAGCCCGAAGAAGTTGTTACTGAAGAAGAAATTAATGAATGGAATGAAGACAAATTACACAAATACAGCAAATATTTTGCAAAAGAGAGAATATCTATGACTACTGATCCTGAGACTAATCTTATAACCGTTTATGTTGATATGGAACAACCAGAACTTGCGAGAGACATCTCGAATTTCATATCTGTATTTGTGTCGAATTGGGTAAATGAAAATCAGAGAATGTCCGCACAGAAAAACCTTGATTTCGTCAATGAAAGGCTGTTTTTAGCAGAGGAGGATCTCATAAAGGCTGAGAATGATCTGAAATCATTTCGCGAAACGAATAGAAGTATTTTAAACTCTCCGGATCTTCAACTTGAATTACAAAGACTTCAAAGACAGGTTCTGATCAAACAGGAAGTTTACCTGACTTTGGTTAAACAAAAAGAGATTGTTCAGATAGAAGAGAACAGATATTCCGATGTTATCAGAATAGTTGACAGTGCAATAAGAGAAAAAAAGCCCTACAAGCCGAATATTAAAGTCATATTGGCTTTGTCGGTAGTTACCGGCATAATTTTCGGTTCTCTCATTCTGATAACTTCTTATCTTTTTACAAACGGTTTTAGTAAATACAATATAAAGAAATATCTTTTTTTAACAGCTTAAACTTTTTTCTTTCTGTAAATTAAATAGTACTTTGATGAAAGTCCCATATAAATCCAGAATTGTATATGAGTCAGATAAGAGTGGCTAAGGAAAAAAGGAACAAATCCCACACAAAACCATACCAGCAAAAAATTTGAATCTTTCTGATTTATTCTGAATAAAACATTAAATGAAATAAACAAAATAAATGAAATTATCAGAAAACCCGCGATAATACCAAAATCTGCAATTATCTCGAGTGCAATATTATGCGGATAAGTACCTAAAATGCTTCTGTCACCGGCGATTCCGATACCCAGCAGAGGACTTTTTGCGATTTCCCTCATAGTCATAATCGCAATGTTGTCTCTTCCCGACAATGTTGTTTCTTCCTGCAGCAGTAGAATTATAGTTCTGCTTCTGATTCCGAATGTTTTTACGATGCTATTTAAAATCAGCAATATTTCTTTCAAATATATTAGTAAGACAGATAGAAAAATTATAATTAGGATGATTCGGAATATGTGTTTCAGACTTATTACTTTCAAATTAATTATCTGATATAAAATCACAAAAACAGCAATTGATAAAATCGGACCTCTTGACCCGAAAGCCACGATCATTATTAACGAAACAAGTGTGAGAATGCAGTATTTTACAGAAAATGAATCCAGCAAATATTTTAAAAAGACTAATGTCGGAAGGAGCATATAGTAGGAGTAGGGCATACTGTAACCTCCCATGGTAATAGTACCCGAAAAAAGTAAAATTCCCATGAAAATACCAACAACATATATAATTGAAGATCCGATAAATGTAATATTTTCGAAAACTTTCTTATCTTCTATACTAAAACTGTATATCAAACTGGGAAGACAGCCCAAAAAAAAGGGTATTACAATTTTTAAAAGTTCCGGACGGTTAAGGTGAAAAAAGAAATAATTCAAAGAAAAGATCAATATTGACAGAGAGTAAGAATAAAACAAAAATATTTTGTTCCTCGAGATCACATTAGCGATCGCCGAAAGATATATAATACCGACACTCAATTTTATGATCATCTGGATGTGTCCGGAGGCATTATGTGAAGCGCAAAAAATGATAAAATATTGTATAAGCAGCAATACCATAGGGGATATAACCGCAATAGAAATTTTATGGTCTGCGTATTTCTGACTCAGGATCATTTACGGGAGTTCCTTTCATTAATACCGGAATAACAGACTGCCAACATCATTATAAACTTCAAACTGTGAGAAGCTATCGAAGAGTAGCAAAAACCATAGAGATCATATTTTACAGTTAAAATAAATGCTGAGGACAGATAGAATGAAGAATATACAGCGTTTATTCTGGGCTGCCATTTGAGATCACTGCACGAAATGATCAGAGGGTGAAGAATATTTGAAGAGATACCTATGATAATACCAGTCGATGCAAGAATGATATAATCTTTGGAGTGTTCGTAAAGTTGAGGATAAAGTGATTTTATTATAAAGTCGGAGAAAAAAATCACGAACAGGAATTGCGCAGCAGATGTAATCAGAATAACCCAAATATATTTATAAAACAGTTTTTTGTCTATTCTGCTTTTATGTTTTGCAGTATAAGATAAAACAACGCTGTTAAGCGGACCCGTTATCAGTGCGGTAATTCTGCTTATTATAGCTGCAACATAATAAATGGCGACCTTTTCAGGTCCGATAAGCGGGCTTATAAGAAACCTGTCCAGATATTTCATCAGATTGCTGACCAGTGCATTTGAAAACAGATGAAGATAGTCTCTTTTTATGTTTTTAAAATCTACTGACAGTTTTTTATGTTCTTTCAGAACCGGAGTCGTTTTTAAAACATACAGAACTGATAACAGTTCTGATAAAATAAATATAATTATCCATGATCCCATGTTAAAAACATAGAAAAGCAACCCGACCATTATTCCTGCAACATTCAGTACACTGACCATCATTATCCGTTTAAAATTCAGGTTGATCCTGTAGAATGTGCTGCCGTAGATTTTAAATGATGAAAGGACAAAAATAAAGAACAGCATCAGAGCATCAAAAATGTTCAGAGATCCTTGATAAGTGTATGCAAGAAAAAGAGCTGTAATAAGGCTAAGTAACTGAGAAAAAATAAAGATCAGATTGTAATCTTTTGAGTCTTTAAATACAGATCTTTCAGATTCCCGAAGAAGTCTGACATTGTTCAGACTTGTCCCTGTTGTAAAAGAAAGAGTGTTCTTTATTGCAATGATCGTCAAAATAATTCCAAAGAATCCGACAGTTACTCTTCTCGAAATAACCGGATAGACCAGAAACTGCAGAGTAACTATGGGGAGAGCCATTGCAACACCGTTGAAACTGAGATCTATAAGTATTTTCTTCTTTATTTTGATAAGATTTCCTTCATGTTGTTCATAAGCTCCTCAGCAAGGATGCTGTCTTTAAATTTTCCGGCTGTTTCAATGGCATTACCGCTGATTTCAGAAATCTTTGAAACAGGAAGTTCTGAAATGTATGACAGTTTCTCGGCTAGAGCTTCGGGAGTCATATCTTCAGTCAGAAAACCGTTAAGACCGTCAATTATCACACCATCTATTCCCTGTCCTTTTGATCCGATAACAATACATCCCTGAGACATAGCTTCAATATATACCATTCCGAATGTTTCACGACTTATGAGTATAAGGCAGTCTGAAGATCTCATTTTTTTCAGTACTTCAGCTCTGTCCATTCGGCCGCTAAATTTTACGATATCACCTATTCCAAGAACGGATATGATAATTTTAAGATCTTCATGATAAGGCCCCGATCCTACAATATCCAGTTCGTAATGGTGATTTTTCCTGCAGGCCGCTAATGCTTCTAAAATCGACTGGACATTCTTGGTTTTTTTTAAAGAGCCGACAAAGATCAGTTTTTTAACATTATCTCTTTTATATCCAAAATCAATATCATCGGGAATTCCCGAAAAGATATAATTCTCATTTTTGTGTTCACATCCAATACTTCTAAATAATTCTGCCTGAATATAGCTTCTATGCAGTAATCCAGATGAATTTTCAATAATTCTTTTATACTCTTTCTCTTTCTTGTTAAAATAAAATCTGTCGGTTCTATGCAGAATTAAAAAAAAAGGTGTTTTTGAATTATTTCTGATCGTGTCGGCAATAAAAGCGGAAGGGGTCAGATAATCAGATAGTACTATTGTAGGACAGAATTCGTATTTCTCGATTTTCTTTAAAACATTTTTTATATATCTTTTTTTTACGAAATCGAAAAAATCTCTGTGCGGTATGTATTTTGAAATAGGCATACGGAGTATTTTTACTCCTTCGTGTTCATAAAATGCGAATTTTGTTTCATTCTGTTTCTGTGTAAATACATTTAAACGGTTACTTTTTATGAATTTTTCAGATAGATTCACAGCTTTGGAAAAAATTGCAGGATATTTAGAAATACACTGTACCATCATGACTTCATGTCCTGCCTTTACCCAGCTCAGTCCGTAATAAAAAAGAAATTTTGTAATATAGTGATTCTGTTGTTCGTACGGTTCATCAAAAGAGGGCAGATAAGGAGTTATAATCAAAATATTTTCTTTTTTTGTTGTCGCCACGGTAATCTCTTTTAATTTGACTTTATATTTCGGGCTTTAAATTTATTATAAAAAACATTTATTAGCAATAAAAATACTATAAAATATGTATTGTAAATATTATATTTATTTCTTATTATTGCATTATTAATTTAAAGGACCGATTTTGAAGATATTGTATGTACATCAATATTTTAAAACACACGAGGGTGCGGGTGGTTCAAGATCATATGAATTTGCAAAAAGCCTGATAGATAAAGGTCACCGGGTCACTATGCTTTGCTCATCAAGCAGAAACAAATCATTGGGAATGAACGGTGAGTTTATAAGAGGGAAAAGAGTCAACATTATAGAAAATATCAAAGTAATTCAATACGATATTGACTATTCATCTCATGATAATTTTTTCAAAAGATCAACGAAATTTATTAAGTTCTCACTCAGAACAATCAAAAGCGTATTTACCGAAGATTACGATCTTATTTTTTGTTCATCAACACCATTAACAGTCGCCATACCGGGAATAATCGCGAAATTATTCAGGCGTAAAAAATTCGTTTTTGAAGTAAGAGATCTTTGGCCTGACCTGCCCAGGGCAATGGGGATTGTAACAAACCCACTTGTTCTTGCGATGATGTCAGCTTTGGAGAAGACGGCATACAATACCGCCGATTCCTGTATCGGGCTTTCGCCGGGAATGGTGGAGGGTATTAAAACAAGAATGAAGAATAAAAAAAAGAAAGTCGCTCTTATTCCAAACGGAGGCGATATTGATCTTTTTAAAAATGAAAAAGGCATTTGTAAAAATATAGAGGGGATCAGAGAAGATGATTTTGTTGCCGTATTTACGGGTGCACACGGTATAGCAAACGGTCTCGATTCCGTACTTGATGCGTGCATAATATTAAAGGAAATGAAAATTAATGATATAAAGATTCTTTTTGTCGGGGACGGGAATAAGAAAAAAGATCTTGTTGCCAGAAAAGATAAAGAGCATCTGGATAACTGTGTATTTATGGACCCTGTACCGAAAAAAGATATTCCCGCGATCTTGAAACGGGCAGATCTCGGACTTATGATATTAAAAAACATTCCCGATTTCTATAGAGGCACTTCCCCCAATAAATTTTTTGATTATCTAGCCGCAGGTATTCCTGTGCTGAATAATTATCCCGGGTGGGTAGCCGGAATGATAAAAGAGAATGACTGCGGTTATGTGGTTGAGCCGGATGAGGCATTGTTGTTTGCTCAGGCTTTAATAGAAGCAAAAAAGGATAAGAAGAAGGGTCTATTAAAGCAAAAAGGGGAAAATTCACTCAGACTTGCAAAAGAGAAATTTGACAGACACAGCCTCGCATCACAATTTGTCGATTTTATTGAAAGTTCCTGATAAAGAAATTTATGAAATTTATTTTACTGACAATTTTTATTGTGTCTGAATTATTGTTTTGTTCTGCCGACAGCCTGAATATTGATTATCCAAGACTGGCTGTGTCGGGAGTCGCAACTATCGGTGCGATGGGAGCGAGTTATTATGTTATGCAGAATAACTGGTGGAGCGATGAAGCGGTAAGTTTTCATTTTGATGACGGAATGGATTTAAGATATGCTAAAAATATTGATAAAGCGGCTCATTTTTATGGGGGATATATTTCTCAGGATATGTATTATCGTTCTTTGATCTGGTCTAATGTGAACAAGAGATCAGCTATTTTGTGGAGTACGGGGCTAAGCTGTTTTGTCCAGGTATTAATAGATGCAAAAGATGCCTTTGCGCCAAAATTCGGATTTAGTGTTCTTGATGTGGCTGCAGGTTCAGCCGGAGCTGTTTATGGTGCTCTTCAGAAAACTTATCCTGTGTTAGATAATTATAATATTAAATTCAGTTATTTTTACAGAGAGAATGACGATCAATATGAGCGTAAATGGCCTTTGGAAGATTTTCTCGAAGATTATTCTAATCAGATATACTGGTTAACATCCGGAATAAATTCATTTCTTCCTCAAAATGCCGATAGTTTTATTCCTGAGTATCTTGGTTGTGCTTTAGGTTTTAGTATTAATGATAAAGTGAAAAATGATATTGAAGGATCCGGAAGTTTCGAAATATATTTATCTCTTGATATTGACCTGGAAAAACTGGTTAGACCGCTTGATAATAAATTAATCAGCTCAATTTCCCATTACCTGAACTATATAAAATTTCCAATGCCCACTCTAAGATTTTATCCTTCCGCAAAAGGTTACTGGATCTATATGTAAAACAGTACTACCTGCCGATCGAATGGTACTCGACTTCGGCCTTCATCATATCTTTTAAGTCATAAATGTTGCGGCCGTCATAGACCAGAGGCGTTCTCATGAGCTTTTTGTAATCGGCAGGTTTAACCGCTTTCACTTCGCCCCACTCGGTAAAGATGAGGCACACATTCGCGTCTTTTAACGCATCTGCGGGCTTTTTGACATAGGTGATCGAGCCTTTGCCGATCCTGCCTTCAGGGAAAAGTGCCGCAAAATGTCCCGCGCCTACAGGGTCATACGCGAAAATATCAGCGCCCTGCTCGAGAAGAAGCGGCACATTGTCGAGTGACGGCGCTTCTCTAAGGTCATCAGTTCCCGGCTTGAATGTCAGCCCTAGGACCGCCACCTTCAGACCGTTAAAAGTGATGAGCCTTTTACTCGCCTTCTTAAAAAGAAGGGTCTTCTGGGCAGTATTTACATCAATGGCGGCAGTAACGGTCTTAAGCTCGTAGCCGTGCTGCTTTGCGAGATATTCGAGCGCCTTGGTATCCTTCGGGAAGCATGAGCCCCCGTACCCGATGCCCGCGTTCAAAAATTTCGACCCGATCCTGTCATCAAAGCTCATGCCTTTCGCGACATCCTGAATGTCCGCGCCCACAAGCTCGCACAGGTTCGCGATATCGTTCATGTACGATATCTTGAGTGCGAGAAAATCGTTCGATGCGTATTTTATCATCTCCGCCGACCTTCTCGAAACAGAGACTATCGGCAGCTTGAAAGGTTCGTATATCTTTTTTAACAGCTTTTCAGCCCACTTACTGTCTGTGCCGATGATTATCCTGGCCGCCTGAAGAGTGTCCTTGACGGCGGAGCCCTGAGCGAGAAATTCCGGGTTCGACGCGACCTCAACCTTAGTCCCGTTAACGAGAAAATCGTGAATGAACTGCTCCACCTTGTCATTCGTTCCCACGGGCACGGTTGATTTTACAACGACAAGACAGTCCTTCTCGACACTTTCCGCGATCTGTCTCGCCACAGTCGCTATGTGCGAAAGGTTCGCGCTCCCGTCGGGCTGCTCAGGCGTTCCGACACCGATAAATATCGCGTCGGCATCTTTGTATGCAGCCTTAAAATCTATCGTATAATCAAGCCTTCCGGCCTTGTAATTTTTCTTCATAAGCTCTTCGAGACCTTCCTCAAAGATAGGAGAAACACCCTTTTTCATCTTTTTGACCTTCGCTTCGTCAATATCAACACATACAACATCGTGACCGACTTCAGCAAAACATACGCCCGCTACCAGTCCCACATAACCCGTTCCGGCTACAGCTATTTTCATATTCACTACTCCATGCTTGAATTTTAGG
>JAFGUL010000203.1 GCA_016938535.1 Candidatus Delongbacteria bacterium | reverse complement strand
GATCTCATATTCAGTGTTAAAGAAAAACCTACTGAACAGGCACAAACTTCCATAGCTTACTCGCAATCTGACGGATTTATCGGATCTGTCGGTCTTGTATTCAATAACTTCTCTTTCGAACACCCGTTCACACAGGGAGACGGACAGCAATTGTCAACTAATATTGAATTCGGAAAAGATTATTACAAGTATTCGATCAGCGCTGAGGATCCATGGCTTTACGATACCAGAACACTGATAGGCATCAGTGCGAACTACCAGAAGAGGGATGATTCATATTCTGACACTGAGATAATCAGCGGAATATTGAAACTCGGCAGAAGGTTCGCATGGAGCGATAACTGGATGAGGGGGTTGTGGTATTACTCAATAGACAGGTACAGATACACAAATATCAGCAGCAACCCGCCTGAGATATATGAACTTTATGAAGGAAAGACTATTATTTCATCATCAATAGCCCAGTACCTCATACGAGACAGCAGAGACAGGGCGGATTTTCCGACACAGGGTGCCAATATCACGCTTCTGACAAAACTTGCCGGAGGTGTTCTGGGAGGTGATGAGGAGTTCCATAAACACAAACTCGACATGAGATGGTATCAGCCGCTTATGAGAGACAGGGTCGTGTTTTATTCACAGTTCGTTGCAGGAGTGATGGATAAACTCAGTGAATCATCATATATCAGTTCAAGAGAGTATTTTTACCTTGGAGGGGGAGGCCTTTCAGGCGGAGAACCTCTCAGAGGATATGATGAGAACGCGATCGGCCCTTACGAGAACGGTTATTTCATAGGAGGAAGGAATCTTCTTAAAACATCTTTTGAGCTGAGGCTTAAAATAACAGATTCTCCTATGCTTATTTATACTCTTGCCTACTTTGATGCGGGAAATCTGTGGAGGGATTTCAGCGAGGTCAATCTTTTCGAGTTCCAGAAAGGAGCAGGATTGGGAATAAGGATAAATGTCCCGATGCTTGGAATGATGGGTCTGGATTTCGGCTACGGATTCGATTATTATGACAAGTTCGGAGAAAAAGCGGACTGGAGAGACCAGTTGAGAACACATTTCAGAATGGGTACTAATTTATAAATTTAAAACCACGAGGAGATAAAGATGAAAAAATTGTTCACTATCGCTATTCTTGCTGCGACTGTAATGATGTTCGCGGAAATGAAGTTCGGTTACATAAATTCAGACAAGGTCCTTGCCGACTTCAACGACGCAAAAAAAGCTAAAGAAGAACTCGCTAAATGGAACAAGGAGATGGAAGGTAAAGCAGTAACCATGGAAAGCGAGATCAAAGCTCTCGAAGACGAGATCAAGAACATGTCTGTGATGGTTTCGGAAGAAAAAAGAAACGAGAAAATGGCTGAAGGACAGAAAAAGCTTCAGGATTACTACCAGTATAAAGACAGGGTATGGGGTCAGAACGGAGACTTCTACAAAAAAAATGCCGAACTTATGCAGCCTGTTCTTGACAAGATCAATGCCGTGATCAAACAAGTTTCGGAAGAGAAGAAATTCGACTATGTATTCGATGCAAATACCGGTACTCTTCTTTTTGCTAAACCTGAATACGAGATAACTGATCTTATACTGAAAGAACTGAATAAATAGCAGGGAATATCAGATGCTTTCAGGATATAAATGGACGGCATTTATTTTCTCAGTTATGGTTTTGATATCTTGCTCAAGAAAAGAAGTGTCTCCCGATGAGTTTATAGCAGAGATCATAAAAGATGTCGAGATTGATCTTTCAAAGATCAACAGAGAGATCGTGATGCCTGATGAAGCCGAAAAAGCTTTGAGGAAGTATCAGGGTGATATAACTTCGATATGGGATGATATTGATTCTCTTTTGGAAAAATATCCGGAATCATACAATCTTAAAGCTTTGAAGATACAGTTTCTCAACAGAACAGATAAAGCTAAAACCGGAGAATTCATTCTTTCACTCTATGCCAGGGACAGTCTGAATTCGCATAATCAGTTTCTTTATGGTACAAATCTGGAACCTGAAGCAGGGAAAAGTTATTTCGTTAATATGATCAGAATGAAAAAAGATGATCCTTTCGGATATCTGGGACTGGCGTTCGCGGTTCTTTATTCAGGAGAGAAAGACATGTACATTCCCGCGAAACTTGTATATTTGTCTATTCTCAAAGATCCTTCGATCGATGATTCTTTCGAGCTGCTGAGCCACATTCTCAATTCTCTTGACAGAAGGGAGGATATGTCAGTTCTTCACGGAATAATGCTTGTAAAAGACCCTTCAAATACGAATGCATTTGAAAATCTTTTTTACTATTACTTCAGCATGGAGGAAAACCAAAAGGCTGCTGATCTTCTTGATACTTTCGTGAAGAACAATCCGGAACTTCTCAGCAACAGTTATATTGCCGAAAATTATCTAAACATCAAAAATTATGATAAAGCATCAGAATATCTCAAAACCGCAAGGGACAGAAAAGAAAAGGATCCGCAGCAGGACTATATTGATGCGAAACTGAAAATCATATCAGGTGAAATAAGTCCGGCAGTCAAGTTGCTTGAATCATATGTAAATTCTAATCTAAACGACAGAACTTTGGCGTTCAGGCTTACAGAGGATGTATTCTGCGAGAAACTTTTCGATAACAAGCGATATCTTAAGCTTCTCAAAAAAGTTGAGAACGGAGCTCCAACAATAGGTGATAAAGCCCCGTCGCTAGCAGGTTTATATTTTTCCGGTTCTGCACATGATCCCAATATGCTCCAAAATAAAGTATATCTTATAGATTTCTGGGCTGAATGGTGTTCGCCGTGCAAAAGTGAAATGCCAAATGTAATTGCCGTTTACGAAAGATTCCGTTCTCGGGGGTTTGAAATAATCGGAGTAAATCTTGATAATGAAAAGGACAAAAACAAGGCTCTGGAATACATTAGTGAAAACTCAATAGCATGGAATCATATTTTCAGCGGACTGGACTGGAATGATCCAAATGTCTCTGCTTATAAAATCAACGGTATTCCCGCAACTATACTTGTGGACGGTAAAGGTGTTATCAGGTATAAATATATTAGAGGTGAAGATCTTTTGTCAGAAAAGATAGAAAGACTTCTAAATGAAATAAAGCAGGAAGACCCTGCTCAATAATAAATGGCAAGATCAAAATGCCGCTATAGCTTAGCTGGTAGAGCAATGCTTTCGTAAAGCAGAGGTCGAAGGTTCGAATCCTTTTAGCGGCATTTTTATTTTTT
>JAFGUL010000035.1 GCA_016938535.1 Candidatus Delongbacteria bacterium | reverse complement strand
GTTCATCTTCAGCTTTTTCTACATCTGTGTAAGCCGCACAATTGATCAGTATCGTCGCAGGAGTTACAGTTTTTTCTAGAAATGCTTCAACAGAATTTATATCAGTAATATCAAGATCGGATCTGCTAAGGAATAACCATTCAAAATTATCTCCTGACCCTGCAATTTCTTTCAGAGCTGTTCCAAGCTGACCGCCTGATCCTGTTACTATTACTTTTTTTTTTGTCATATTCTTAAAAATTCATTTCAGCGTCTCTTAAACCCGGAAACCTAAGATCCCTTTCCGTTATTACAGTATCCGATGAAGATATATTCCAGTCTATACCGAGATCGGGATCGTTATAAATAATTCCTCTTTCGTGTTCAGGTGAATATAGATTGTCGCATTTATAAAGTATAACAGTATCATCGGACAATGAGGCGAATCCGTGCGCAAAACCTTTGGGGATCAAAATCATCTTACCGTCACCCGCTTCAAGCTTAATCGAGAAA
This sequence comes from Candidatus Delongbacteria bacterium, assembly GCA_016938535.1. The sequence goes on along the minus strand of JAFGUL010000035.1, from coordinate 21,832 downwards.
TGCTTTCCGAATGTAGATGAGTTTTTCCTGAGATCGACCGCTACATCGAGTATCTTTCCTGAAAGCACAGTAAGAAGCTTTGTTTGAGATGCCGGATCAAGCTGATAGTGAAGCCCTCTGATAACCCCGTATGCCGATTTTGAAATATTATCCTGAATAAAGTCAAAATTTATACCGATTTCGGAAAATTGTGCTTTATTGAATGATTCGAAGAAATACCCTCTGTTGTCGCTGTAAAGTTTAGTTTCGATAATATTGAGACCTTTTATGCCTGTTTCTTCAACTCTAAAATTCATAACCGCCCCTAAAATAGATCTTTAAAATAATTTTTAAACACAAAATTTAACTTCAAAGCGAATGTATTGTTCTTGTATTCCTGATATGTTTTTTTCGGCTCTACTTCGCGTTCGTAATAATCCTGGTATCCATCATAATCATTGGTTTCGTCACCGTCATAATCAAGGTGTTCCGGATCGTTATTTGCGGAGTATTTATCAAGCCATTTTGGATCATAGGCAGGAAGATTGTGATTATAATTCTTTGTATTGGTAAATGAATAGAAGAAATCGGCTGAAACATATTTATTCAGTCTGAAGTGCAATTCTGCATAAAAATTATCCTTCTTCTCGACAGTTCCGCGTAAAAAAGTTTTTACATCCGTTTTGTAGTTAGGAGCGTCCCATTTTCCCCACATCGGTTCCCCTCTGTTCTCTCTTGTGTATCCCAAAGTCAGGTTTTTATCAAAATCAAAAAAGTATTTCAGCCTGTAATTTAAAGTTTCGCTGTCAGGTCCGGCCGGAATAGAAAGGAAATGGTCTAGGTTCATGTACCGGTTTATATGATACTTATGACCGTAAACGTAAGGCTCGACCCGGGCGTATTCAAAATTAAAGATCAGACCGTCGATAGTGAGAAACTTCGTATTTGAAAAACCTCCCGATACAGCCCATTTGTTCATATAATCTTTAGTCCAGCTTTCCGTAAAAGTTTCATCATCGAATAAAAGTTCGCTGAAGAATGAAAAGTTTCTTATCGGGTCGTAAGAAAGATCAAAGCTTATCAGAGAATTATCGTGATCTCCGTAATAATGTCCCATCCAGAATAAAGGAAGTATCGGCAAAGCGTAACCCATCTCTATTGTCCTGTCACCTGATACCACCATTTCATTCACACCGAAATTAAGATTGTCAAGTGCTCTCCATTCAAGCCTGTGAGCTGATATATATTTCTCTCTTTTTGTGTAATTCTTTCTGACAACTTCAGTATCATTCGTTATAGCATAATCAGGATTCTCAGTCTCATATCTGGTCTGAGAGTCAGCAAGCAGAAAGCCTGTGAGAGTAGTAAACTTAATCCTCCCGCTGCCTATCGAGAACATGAAATTTTCATAATATGCGTCCATTGGTGAAAGGGTCAGAGAGTTTATCATTCCCGATCCCATCTTGGCAGGATATTTTCCGATAGAAAAATAAATGTCATCGCCTGAAAGCAATAAACTGGTCTCAGTGTGGTCCTCGCTTGAAAAATCAGCCTCACCGCCTGAAGGAACAAGAACAAGTGTCTCGAATTCATCCCTCATCTGATACTCATATCCGTGCTTTATCATAACACCTGAATTCGACCGGAGTGAAAGGAAATATTTGTAGCCCAGATAAACTTCGAGACCTCCGTCAGTTATGTGCTGAGATATATCATCGTATCTGTAATATCTTTCCGTGTAGGGTTTCTTCAAAAAAAGAGGTATTTCAGATGCTCTCTGCGAAACATAAGACTGATTCCAGTAGGCATCGAACCATCCGGTCACATTTTCCGATTCCGCCAGTCCGAAACGGTTATCTTTTTCGATATATTTTTCAAATAATCTTTCAGTGAAATTCTTAGTTCTTCTGTCGGGATTTTCTATCGATGTCAGTAGTTTATATATCTCGTCGCTCCTGTACGGCTTTATGCCTGTGAACGGAATGTCTATTACTCCGGATATGTTCAAATAATCGAGATAATCATAAGCAGCCTTATCTGTCATTGGTATCATGACCGGTGCTGCAGCATATACCGCTGATATTAAAATCAGGCCGGCGATCAAAAATATCTTATTCATTATTTAACCTCTTGATTTTTTGTAAAAAAACGCTTTTCAAGTATTCTTATGGAAATCAAACCTGTGATCATAGCTAATATCAGATTTACAACTCTGTCAATAAGACTGGCAACAATCCCGATAGCGGCATTTCCGAAAAGAAGATAACTTACTCCTCCGACAAAACCTTCCTTGACTCCAAGTCCTCCGGGTGTAAACGAAAGGAAAAATGACAGATTAGCAATAACCCCGATCATAAAAGAATGATAAAAACTAATATCATGACCTGTTATCAAAAAAGAAATATACATTCTGATGGAATAAAGTACAATTCCCGATATAACCGCCAGTGACATGTAGAGCATGTTCAGTTTGTTCCTTAAGATCATATGCCTGTTTGACATGAACATAAGATAGTATTTCATGAAAAAATTATCACTGTTCATTTTTGCGAAAAAAAATGTAATTACAGAAACTGTCAGGAAGAGAAGAATTAGAATTATGATAGCGGGAAAATTAACTCTTTCATAAAACAATTTCATTTTTTCGTCAAACAGGAAGAAAAACGAAAGAATAACAGTAATGACAGTAACTATACCGTAAGTCAGCATTGTGGTAAAAACAAATTTATTTATCGAAACTTTCTTTTTAAGTTTTAAAAATGTTCCGAGAGAAAGAACTCCTCCTTTTGCGGGAAGATAATTAAGTAAATTTGTGCTGAGAGAAAGAAGAAGTACATTAACTTTTGTTTCTTTAACATCAAGCATTCTGAACTGAACCAGTACAGAGAGATAAGTGCCGGTGTAAGAGATCAGCATGACAGCAGAAAGGCTCAGTATCTGCATTATATCAGCATCTCTTATTACTGAAAGATCAAAATCGCTTCTGATAATTGTATAAGCTAAGAGTAAGATCAGAATTATGTAAGCAGTAATTTTCCTCATTTCTTAAATATCATTTTAAACAGTTTTTCCAGAGTGCCCAAGAAGAAAAGACCTCCCAGATACGGCACCTGTTTTATTACAGGCATTACATCCTTTTTATTTTCGCAAAGATACAACGCAGAAAGACCCACGCTGAAAGCTAAAAAAAATATAAGGCTTAAAGGACGGAAAATGAACAGACCTATCAGAACGGCAAGAAAAGTGAAGTAAAGAGCCGAGTACCTGTTGACAAATGTCAGGTAGTGATCTGCGAAGGTTTTCCCTCGATGATTTATCCACTTAGCAATATCATTATCCTGTCTTGAGTGATACTTTGCTCTCAACTCTGTGTGTCTGAGTATTTTTGTGGAGTTTTCAAATACTATGTTCTTCAGTATCGCAGTGTCGTCACTCGTGTCTTTTTCTAGTTTATCCGGAAGACTTTTGAGAAACAACTCTCTATTGAGAAAAAGATATCCTGTACCTTTGGGAGCTCTCTGAAAATTTTCCTGGGATATCCACAGTTCTTTGCCGTAATCTTCCTGCGGGTAGTAAGGATAATAAAATTTTCGCCTGATAAGGTAAAGAAGAGTATCGTAATCAGATTTATACTTGTCATCATTCAGGCTGCCAACCATCAGAGGACTGTATCCTATTTCAGAAATTTTTTCAAGAGCATCATATCTGACCTCTACCCTCGCATCTATAAAAAGCAGATCTTCATACTTCGCGTTCTCGGCCCCGGTTTTTCTGGCAATGATCCTGCCGGAATTCTTCTCGAGATCAATTATCCTAACCTGCTTGTAGGATGAAGCGATTTCTTTTGTCCTGTCCGTTGAGCCGTCATTGACAAGGAGTATTTCGATATTCATACCCTCCGGTATCTTCAACGCTGTTACTGCATCGAGGCATAATTCAAGCGTTTCCTCTCCGTTGTAAACCGGTATTATTATCGAAATGTCCAAACACGGCTCCCTTAATTATCTAAAGATGATAATATAAGAAATATCATGCCTTTTACACAAGGGTTTATATATTTGTTTCAGCGTTTAAAAAGCATTGCCGTCTGCATTCTGACCCGCTCGAAGAATGCGTACATAACCGGAAGAACTGTCAGTACGAAAAATGTGGAAGCGCTGAGCCCGCCTATGGTCGTAATTGAAAATGAGTACCAGAAATTTTTCTCAGAATCTGAGTTGATTATGAGAGGAAGTACTCCGAGGATCGTTGTGATCGTGGTCATAAGAACGGGCCTGATCCTTTCAGTTGTTCCGACGAGAATGCTCTGAAGGAGGTTGAAGCCTTTCTGCCTTTTTGAATTTATATGGTGGATCAGGATTATTGAATTATTTACCACGATCCCTTCAAGTAGAATAACTCCCATGTATGCGTCTTCATTGAAAAGCTCGCCGAGTCCGTAGAATATAGCAAAAACTCCCGTAAGGCTAAGAGGAACGCTCAGTATTATAACGAAGGGATGAAGAAGCGACTCGAAAAGAGCGGCTGTAACCATGAAAACAAGTACGACAGCAAGCAGGATAAGCCACAGCATTTCCTCTTTTTCCTCGGATGTCATGTAAGACTGATCCTGTTCGTCAAATTTGTAACCGACCGGAAGCGGATAAGTTTCTTTTACTGAATTAGTGAACTCACTTACCTGCTTGGAAGATGCGTTGTAATCGAATCTGATATACCTCGTGTAATTCTGATCTTCCTTGGAAATATCGTTCATCACGGGTTCTTTTATGATTTGAGCCACATCGCCAATCCTGAACTGTGACGAACCTGTCCTGACCGTTTTGTCGAAAAGGTCCTTCACATTGAAATCTTTATAGTCCGCGTATTTGACAGACATCTCTATCTCTTCTCCGCCGAAGAAAATATTAGTGCCGCTCCCGCCTGTTGATGACCTGATCTCTCTGACAAGATCGTTTATGCTAACATTGTACTTTGCAAGCTTCTCCCTGTCTATGTTAACCATGAAGCTGAACTGGTCCGAAGATCTCCACCAACTGCCTGTCCCTGAAATGTCAACATCTGAGACCCTTGAGTTTGAGGAAAGGTATTTTTCCAGCTTTTCGGCTTCTGTTTTAAGCCCGTCGTAATCGTAACCTTTTAACAGCAGTGTTGAATTGTAGCTTTTAGAAGTTGAACCTCCCGATCTGTACCCGCCGGACTGATTTAGCGGATTTCTTATTGAAATGAACGGTCCCGAAAAGTTGACAGCCATGGAAACAAGCTCATTCTCCATATCGAAAGGTGCTATTGAATAATATTGCTCGTCATTATAATTTATCTGAACATACGCGCTTCTCGGTGATACATTTGTCGTGAATTTTTCGTATCCGCCGGTCTCGATTATCCTCTTCTCAAAGTCTTTTATGATCTTGTCGGACATATCTATCGTAGATCCTACAGGCATTGATATCCATACGGTCACGGTATTCTCAATGTTCCAGTTGAATCTTCTTCCTTTGTCAACGAAATTGTCAAAAAGAAAGTATGACAGGTAAAATACAAGACCGGTGAGGATAAGAACTACTTTTCTGTTCTCTATGAAGAATTTAAGCGCTCTGTTGTAACCCTTGAATTCATTTTTCGACTCTTTTCCAACAGTTTTTCTATATTTTTCGGTTAAAAAAAGTCCTGTCAGTATAGGCGTAAAAGAAATTGACACGAAGAATGATGAGATCATGCTTACTCCGACAGCCACGGCGAGAGGTATCCAGTAAAGCCTTCTTTCTCCGGTCATATAAAGGAACGGTATGAAAACGACCACAGTGGTCAGCGTCGAGCTCAGAACAGGCTGGATTACTTCTCTTGTTCCTTCAACAGACGCTTTGAACTTTTCCATTCCGTTATTAAAATGCCTGACTATATTCTCAAGTACAACAACAGAATTATCCACAAGGAGACCAAAGCTGAGAACGAGACCCGACAGAGTCACGATATTTAGCGTAAAATCGAAAAAGTAAAGTATGAATCCGCTTGTGAGAAGGCTGACTGCAACCGAAAGTACAATTACGACAGAAAGTTTGATATTTCTCAAAAAGAATAGAAGAACGAGCATGATAACGACGAGACTGATAACTCCCCTGAGTCTGAGGTCATTTAGCTCTTCCCTAATTGATTCGGTCGAATCGAACTTTATCTCTTTTTTCAGATCATAGGACGAACTGTTGCTTTCTATAAAATCATCAAAAACATCATATACCCTGTTGCAGGTCGAAATAGCATTCGCTCCGGGTTCTTTGAAAACAGAAATGTCAACAGATTCTTTGCCGTTGATCCTTCTGATACTGTTCCTTTCCGCGTTTGCAATGATCACTTCCGCTATATCTCTTAGCCTGACGGAAGCACCGTTATTTTCCTTAAGGATCATACTTTTTATCTGATCAATGCTCTTCAGTTCGTTGTCAATATCAACACTGAACTGCACTTTACCGCCGTCAGAAGTTTCGCCCGCGTTGATCATGCTTCCGAAATTGTACAGCCTTGAGAAATTTCCTATATCGATCCCGTAAAATTCAGCTTTGCTCCTGTCTATCAGTATTCTGAGCTCGTTGACTGGTATTCCGGATACTTCGACAGAATTTACGCCCTCAATTGACATAAGATCTTTTTCCAGACTATTCTCCACCATGAGCCCGAGCTCCTCGAGAGAAATATCCCCGAAAATATTATAGCTGATAAGCTCTCTGCTCTCATCAAGCTCCTCACGGGGCACATATTTTCTGATATTTACCCTGTTCCTCACCTGTTCCGGGAGATCTTTTTTTACCTGAAACAACTTTTCGTTCAGCGCAAGGTAAGCGAAATTCATATCCGTTCCGCGCTTGTATTCGATCGTTATCGAGCCTGAAGAACTTCTTGAATTCGATGAGACCTTGTTGATGTTCTCGAGTGTGTATATCTCCGATTCTATAACGCTGATCACTTTTTTCTCTATTGTCTCGGGCGAGACATTATTCCAGTACGCACTGACTATCAGAGTGGGATATTCGGTATCCGGCTTAAGCTCTAAAGGTATTCTGTCAAAAGCAATGAAACCCATAATGAACATTGCGGAAAAGAACATGATGATAGTTACAGGTCTATTTAGTATCTTTTCAAACATCTATTTTCTTTTTAGAGATTCGTAGATTACCGGAAGCATTACAAGTATCAGCATAGTAGCTGCGGACAGACCGAAGATCACAGTTATTGCAAGCGGCCTTCTAAGTTCTGAAGATCCTCCGAAAGTTACAGCCATCGGGAGCATGCCGAAAACCGTTGAAACAGTAGTCATCAGTATCGGGCGCAGTCTTTTCCTGCTGGCATCAATGATCGCATCCCTCACGCTCAGACCGGCTTTGACACCGTTCTCTATAAAATCGACTTTTACTATCGCGTCATTCACAACGATCCCGATAAGCATTATCATACCTATACCGGAAAGGATATTGACAGACTGACCTGTAAGCAGAAGTCCGAAAGCCACTCCGATAAATGCGAAAGGAACGCTTAATACTATTATGAACGGGCTCAGCAGGGATTCAAACTGCGAAGCAAGCACCATATATACAAGAATAAAAGACAAAAGGAACATGAAAAATATCTGCTTCATTGAATCCTGCATCTCGGTATTCTGGCCGCCGGTTTCAATTCTCATACCTCTGTAAAGCGGAATATCTTTGAGTTCATAGTTTATTTTTTCTACTGTTCTGTCGAGCCTGCCCTCTGTGAGACTTGCAGTAACAGTTATCACCCTGACCTGACTTTCGTGTCTGATCGATTCGGGGCCGAGTTCATAATTTACTTCGATTAGCTTACTTAGAGGAAATGAAACGCCGTTTTTCAAATAGATCGCGTTCAGCATGTTTTTGATATTGTCTCCAAAATCTTCAGGTGTTCCCACGATAATATTGACAGTTTTGTTGTTTTCAGTAATTTCTGTGGCGATATCTCCCATGATAGCAGTCCTGATAAATGATGTGATCTCCTGCTCGGTAAGGTTGTTCTTCTCAAGAAACGCTGTCTTGAAACCGATTATCATCTGAGGTTTACTTCCCGAGAAATCCGATTTTATCTCGCTGAGGTTATCAAAACCGCTGAGTTTTTCAATGACTTTTCCGGATACTTCCCTCAGGTCTGACAGATCATTCCCGTATATTTTTACGCTAAGGTCGCCTTCGTCCGATTTGAGCATATCGCCGAGAACAGATACATCGGTATTGAAAGAGGATTCTATATTAAAACTGCTTTTAGAATTGTAGTCTTCAATTTCTCTGCGGAGACCGTTCACGAATCTGTTTGTTGAAATATCGTTCTCAAGTTTAACCTGAATATCGGATTTATATACCGTTGCGCCTGTCAGAAGGGATTTCTCGTCAAAAATACCCCCGGTTGAAAAAACGCTTTTTACACCGTCTTTAGATGAAATGATCTTTTCATAATCGTCAACAACACTTTCAGTTGCGAAAATGCTTGTGCCCGGGCTCAATTCGACCGAGAGAATAAATTCGTGACTGTCAACTTCCGGCATCATTCTTTTTTCCAGACCGGTCAGTATAATGAACGAGACTGCGAGAAGAGAGACAGCCGTGAGATAGGCTGCAGTTTTATTTTCCAGTGCTTTTATGAGTATCTCATGGTAAATACTTTCGAACATGCTGTACAGCTTATCGAATCCGTTAAGCACGGGTCTGAAGATGAATTTTACCGTTTTAACGAAAGTTTTATAGTAAAAAATGATTAAACCGATCAGGAATCCGAATATGATCCCGGCAGTTTTTTTAAGAATATTTCTTATACCTTCGGCATAAAAAACTTTTCTGTGCATTTCTTTTTCGATCCCGTACAGTTTTGAGGGATTAAAAAGACCGAAAAGATTGATTATAAAAACTGCCCCGCCAAGGATATAGGCATACAGCATGAATGTTTTTGTGCTGAGTTCTTCTTCATAAGGCTGAAATACTTCATATATTCCTGATGATATATTGTACAGTATCGCATCGAATGAATAAAGGAACTTGAGGTCATAATTAGAAATAAAAGCGTGAACAGGTTCAAAAAAATCTATCCGGGAAATATATCCCGCCGGCATTACAAGTATGAGGATCAGAATAAACCAGAAAACATTAACGAGTATGAACCTGATCTTTTTACCTGCCGTTATACCTGTTTCTTTTCTGCGGAAAATGAAGAATTCCAAAGTCTTTACGACCGGGTCAGCCAGTATTGCAAGAAAGAGAATATAAGCGAAGGCATGGACATCTACCGGGATCTTGCTGATCTTAACAACAATGTAGGCGATCAGAATGATCACAGTCCAGTAAATACCGGTTTTAAATATTACACCGTCATCCTTTTTTATGCTTTCATCAGGTTCTTTTTCTTTATGTTTTTCAAATGACATCTTATTGTAAAGAACAGGTACGAGCGTTATAGCCACGAACAGCGAGCTTATCAGTGCGAAAGCAACAGATAATGACTGGTCTTTGAAAAGTTCTCCTGCCACTCCCGAAACAAATACTACAGGCATGAAAACAATAATCGTTGTGACCGTTGAAGCTGTCACGGGCATTATTACCTCTTTGACCCCTTTGTAGCAGGCAGTAAAAATACTTTCCGATTCCTTCCTGTGCCGGTCAATATTCTCAAGTACGACTATCGAATTGTCAACAAGCATACCGATACCGAGAGCGAATCCGGAAAGCGACATAAGATTTAGTGATATTTTAGAAAAGTAAAGCAGAGTGAAAGTCGAGAAAATACTGATAGGCATAGCCAGAGATATATTGAAAGGCGCTTTGAATTCTCTGAGGAAAAGAAAAAGTGTAAGGAATGAGAGTATCCCCCCGAGAAGGATAGCTGATACCACATTATTGATCGATTCGGTAATAAATTCAGACTGATCATAGACCACATTGATCTTAACATCGAGAGAACCGTCAAGCTCGCTGATCGTTTCTCTGACTTCGTCAGCCACAAGAACCGCGTTAGCATCCCCGTCCTTCCTTATGAGCACGGCTGTTGATGCCGATGAATTGTATTTTGTAAATGAGCGCTTTTCCTTCGTCCTGTAACCCACATAAGCAACATCTCTGATATAAATGTTCCTTTTGTTGGGAAGCTGCTTAACAAGCGTGTTCTCAATATCGGCAATGCTCGAGAACTCCGATGAAATTACCAGATCGTAAATATAGACATCGTCTTTTATCGTCCCGCCCGGAGCATTTGTACTCGCAGCCCTGACGGCCGAATTGAGCGCTGAAAATGTGACGCCGAAGGCGTTCATTTTCTCTATGTCGGCTTCGATCCTGATATCAAGTTCTTCTCCCCCGATAACATCAGCCATCGCGACACCTTCGATCTGCTCCATCCTTTTCTTTATTATGTGCTCTGTCAGGTCCCTCACGGCCTTCTGATCTTCACCGGAAACAGAGAGTATCATTATGGGTTTTGAAGCCGGATCGACCCTTAATACATTCGGCCTTCCCGCATTATCGGGCAAACTCGCGGCATCCAGTTTTTCCCTTAGATAGAGAACCGCGAAATCCATGTCGGTGCCCCAGGCAAAATCAATCGTGATCAGGCTGATGGACTCTTTCGATTCTGATCTTATCTTAATTATGTCCTTCAGACCCGCGATCGAAGCTTCGAGAGGCTCGGTTACAAGTCTTTCCACCTGATCCGGAGAACTGCCCTCAAGCTCAGTCCATACCGTCAGTGACGGGTATTTGATATCAGGGAGCAGATTTACAGGCAGCTTGTTATAGGATATCAAGCCAAAAACAGCCACCGCGGCGAAGATCATTATCACTGTTATCGGTCTCGAAAGAATACTCTTTAGCATCAGTTTTCCTCGACTATGATATCGGCATCATGAGAAAGGGTGTAATTGTTGGTTACTATTATCTGATCTCCGAGCTTTAGTTTCGAATCTTTATCAAGAATTATCTCTGTGAAATTGTAGTTCGAGATCCCTGTGTTTACATAGATCCACTTAGCTTTACCATCCTCAGCAGTGAATACGAGTTTTCTGTTGTCCCTTGTCAGAACAGCTTCATTGGGCACGATAGCTTTGTCGTTATATATCTTTCCCTCTATGCTCACATTACCGCTCATGCCAGATTTGATCACGAGATCCTTGTTGGGTATCTTTACGAGAACTTTTCCCGTACCGGATGTTTTGTCTATAACGGGACTGATCGATGTGATCTCGCCGGTGAATACCGTGTCCTTTCTCGCCTCGAATATAACGGTGACCTTTCGACCCTTTGACAGCTGTGTGACCTCGCTCTCTAGAACCGGTATTTCCATTATGACATTTTCATAATCAACTATACTCATGCATTTTGTGCCTGAACTGATGTGCTGGCCTTCAACTATATCGAGACCGCCCACATATCCGCTGATCTTTGACCTCACAGTGCTGTATTCAAGATCAAGCTGAGCTTTCCTGTAATTTATCAGAGCCTGAGTAAGACCGGTAGATGATTTCAGCACATCGAGACTTCCGCCCTTTGAGAAAAGATATTCAATTTCTAAGTCGAGCTTTTTGTTTTCATACTGATCAGGGCTGATCGATCCTTCCTTCAGCCTTTTATCCAGTTTTGCGATCTCCTCTTCAAGTTTGGATATGTTCTCTGTCTGATCGCTCTCTTTTATCTGGTCCCTTCTCATGCCGTATTCGATCTTGGCTTTTAATAGATTATCCTGGGCGCTCTGAAAATTAAGTTCGTACTGCTCATTGTCGATCGTAAATAGAATATCGCCTTTTTTAACATAAGAATTTTCAGCAACATTTATCTTTTTAACGAAGCCTGACACCTGAGGGAAAATATCCACTGTCCTTTCAGCTTTTGCCGTGCCTGTAGTGTTAACATACATGATCAGGGGGGATTTTGCCAGCTCTACCGTTCTGACCCTGACGAAAGATTTCTTAGTTTCAGCCTGATTTTTCAGTTCATCAAGCTTTTCAGTGTCTTTTTTGGATTCCGGTCTTAAAAATATTACGGCAAGAACTGCAGCAATTATTATCGTGAAGACAATGAATATTTTATTTTTCAAAATTTTCTCCCGAGAGAATTTAACAGATCGTATTTTGAGAGGATAAGATTATAATAAGCACTTATCTTTCTATATTCCGCACTGACATAGCTGTTCCTTGCCTGAAGATAGTCCGTTGCTGATTTATCTCCAATGAAAAATAGTTTATCGGCAAGATCGAGATTTTCCTGTGCCAGCTCGACATGCTTTTCAGCCAAAATGTAATTATTCTTCTGGTTTTCGAGTTCCAGCAGCTTAAGTTTAAGTTCATTTTTTACAGATTCGATCTTATTGTCAAGCTGAAGTCTGCTTCTTTTAAGCTCAGCTTTGCTTCTGTCTATCGAATTAAGACCTGAATAAGTGATGTTAAGAGACAGTCCTATCCCGACTGTGATCCCGTCTGAGCTGTGTGAGAACAGATCGTCATTAAGGTCTTTATGATCTCTGTAGTCATAGCTTACAGATCCTGAAAGTGACGGAAGATAATTTTCATACTCCATTCTCAACGAAAGTTCTCTCTGCAAAGTGCTGTTTTTCTGCATGGATACATCGTATCTGTTCTCAAGAGCTTCATCTATTAAGTCCTGAAATTTATAATCATCTTCAGAAAGTTCAGATGATTCATATATTAATTCCAGAGAATCGGGTTCAATGTCCGCTCTCATGTAGTAGATCAGATTCTGCCTGCTTTTGCGAAGGTCAGACTCGGCACTTTTCAAGTCTATTATGTCCGATGACATCGAGACCTCGAAATTCAAAAGATCGGATCTTGAAATATTGCCCATGGAGAATCTGAGCTCAGATTCCTCGTATTTTTTTCTGCTGTACTCGGCGATCTCCTTTTGAAGTTTGAGCCTTTCTTCTGCTATCAGAACCTGAAAAAAAGAATTGATGACCGTAAATCTGACATTTGACAGTGTATTTTCATAGTCAAGTCCGGATGAATTGAGTGAAATCCCCGATGATCTGTAATTGGTTATAAGAGAACTGCTCAGCCTTGCTGTTAATCCGGCCGAAGCGTTCAGGTCCGAAGTAAGATTATCATTATCGTCTCCGTTGACGAAGTATGAACCGGAACCGGTTATGTCAAAAAATCTGTTCCGTGCGTCTTTTAGAGAGTATTCTGATATCACTCTCCCCTGATCGGCAATCTTTACATCTACATTATTACTTTCCGCTGTTCTGATGCAGTCCTGCAGTGTCATAGGTGCTCCCTGAAGAATTTTAAAAATCAGAAACAGCAGTAACATTCTTTTCATTCTCAATTCCCGTAATTTTTACTTTTTAATGAACGGATTTAGCGTTAATTTATTTTAATATTCATAAACATCTATTTCAAGATCCTCACCTTTGACGACATACAGCCTGTCTCCTACAAAGAACTCCTGAGATCTGAACATTCCCAGAAGACCTATATTGTCCTTGTCCTGGATAGGATAATCAACTCTGTTAAGGAATTTACCGTCTTTGAAAATATCTATATAAACACCATCAGGATCAATATTTCTGTCAACAGACGGAACTACAAGAAGCCTGCCGTACCTGTCAGTGTGCATTGAAACTATAGCTTTCTTAAAATTCCCCACATTAATACTCTGAACACCCTGAGACATTTTTTTCATCTCTTCTTCGTATTTTTCTTTCTCTTCTTTTTCGTACCTGATGTTCTTAAAAGCTTTTCTTATCTCGAATTTCTTATTTCCTTCATAATCATAGGCAAAGATCCGGTACTGAGAATCTGAATTCTCTGAAACATAAACATGTTCATTTCCGGGAACGAAAGGAATGATAAGATCATTAATGTCAATCTTGCCGGCCATAAGGTCCTGCATCGAAAGAACTTTGCTTGTAAGTGAAGCTCCGGGCAAAAGCCCTTCAGCATTAACAATATTAAGTCCGAAATCGATATCCGGCATCTGACCTTCCTTCTGTATCTGTTTTACCACATAAGAAGCGATCTTTGAGTTGTCTCTTGATACTTTTGTATTCTGAAGCTGAACATCAAGCTCGAGCACCTGATCGGCATAAAAATTCCCGTCAAGATCGAACTTGGATATCTTTCTCGACGGAGCACTGAAAACCTTCAGAGTATCATTATTAATGTAGGCGAAGCTGGGATAGTAAAGCTCTCCCGGGCCCTGACCTGATCTTCCGATGCTTGTTACGAAATTTCCCTGACTGTCGAATTTTTTTATGCTCATGGACATTATATCCAGAATGAATATATTTCCTGAACTGTCTTCGGTGATAGACATAGGTCTCTTCAAATATGCGGCTGTATCAGTCTGGTTTTCCGATGAGATCGTGAAAAGTTTTTTCAGGTTGAGTGAGGCTGAAGGATCTGCAGAAGTATCGGAATTGATGTAATGAGTAACGCCGTTGACTTCTTCTTCCCTGAAAGAATCTGCCTTTTTTGCGCATGATGAGATGATAATTACGACTGTCAGTGCAAATAAAATATACTTTTTCATTTTGGTCCACTCCTTTAAATTTACCTTTAAAAATTAACAATAATGCCCGAGAATATCAACTTTTTCAGACAAACGGCATATATTGAGGGATAAAATACGAATATTCAGGTTAAAATGAAAGAGTAAAAATGAATTTATTTTGTCTATCAGTAATAAATTATATTGCTTAAAGTATAGTATTTGGTTAAATTCATCCATGATGTACTAAGACCTCTGAAAAACTAAAATGGCTTGAAAATGATGAAAAAAAGTTTAATTTTAATTCTATTAGTACTTATCACAAATTTACTCGCTCAAACCGGCGGTAAGATCAAAGGATTTGTTTATGACGAGAACGGGAACCCTTTACCCGGAGCGAATATTGTTGTAGAGGGTACAACATGGGGGACTGAAACTGATTCTGAAGGATATTATTTTATTCTTGGAGTAAGAGTCGGTACATATACGCTTAGAGCAAATTTCATGGGTTATGCACCCAGGGAAGCACGAAACATAAGAGTAAGATCCGGTCTGACTACTTCACAAAATTTTAACTTATCATCAAGTGTTGTAGAACTTGAAACGATAGGTGTCGAAGTTGTCATGGAAAAAAGAGTTGAAAAAGATGTTACTACATCAACAAGAAACATTGATCTTGGTAATCTCGAAAAACTTTCTTTCACACAGGTCGAAGACATCCTAAATGCCACTGCGGGTGTTAAATCTGATTCTGAAGGTGAGCTGCATTTCAGAGGCGGCAGAAGCGGTGAGGTCAATTATATTATTGACGGCGTATCCGTAGGTGATCCAACCGGTTCTAAGACAAATCCCCTCGAAATCAATTTTGCAAATGTTGAAAGTTTCAACATCCTTAAAGGAGTTCCCGACGCTGAATACGGAGATGCATTGTCAGGCAGTGTAAGCATGATAATGAAGGTTGGAGACCAGGAAAAAACATCAGGCTATGCAAAATATTCGACCGACTCTTTTTTGGGAAAAAGCAAACTTGATTATCAAAGAGGAGAATTCAGCCTGAGCGGACCTGTTCCCATAAAAATAAATGAAAGCAAGCCTACATATTATCTGGGTACTGATCTTACTGTGCAGAATGGCCTCTCCGAGTCTTACAGGATCGATGGTGATCCAGATGGTGATTTCTTCAGTTTCAGCGATCATGATCTTACCGGCCTCGGTTTTAAATTGCCTCAAAAACGGGAAAATAATTTTAATCTTACATTGAAACTTGCTTATGACATAAGTCCGACTATGAAATTGAGTTCTTCATTATTGTTATCAAAAACTCACGGTTACGAATACGATTATTTTTATAGATATACCCCACAAACCGCTACTGAAACCATGTCTGATGTAACAATTGTAACTTTGAACTGGAGACATAACATAAATAAACGAAGTTACTACGATCTTATATTTTCTTATTTCAGAAGAGAATATGAAAGTCTGCCCGGCGGTAATACTCCTGAAGATTTTGTAAGAGCAGAGGAAATGGACCAGTTTGTAACCGAAACCGGAACTGCAATGGTTCTTAATGATGTAAAATCCAATGGGGTCAGAGACGGAGGAAACGCTGAAGGTTATCTTGACAATAACCAGAATGGGATATTTGAAAGAGAATATTATATCGACAATTCAGGTTCGGGTTATTTTAACCCCGATACTGATGATGTTTTTATTCCTTTTGATCAGGAATACGACAGCAATCTGAACGGTGTATGGGACGGGGACATACTTTTTGACTCTAATAAGAACGGAAAGTGGGATTATTGGGAAGAAGGTAAATCTTACACAGGATTTAAGGGAAATACTTTTACAGACCATCTTGTTGAGGGATATTACGACAATAATATTAACGGGAGTTATGAAACAAATATTTATACCGAATCAGATGAGTTTCCCGGAACAGACGAACCATTTTTAGACGGCGATTCTTTCCATGATACCGGAGAACCCTTTGTTGATCAGAGAAAATTCTATAACACAGAAATAGACGGAAATACTGTGATCCGGGAAATCCCGAATGGGATATGGGACGGCGAAACATATACTGATGTAAAGATATACACCTTACGGAAAAATAATGAGCTCGGTATCGAGGAAATGCATGACGACCTGAGAGCTTCTGATTTTCAAACCAGACTTAATTTTCATCTTAATAACGAGTTTTATAATGCTGACACATTATCTTACAAAATATCAGGTGTAGGAGTAGTAAATATTGATGGGATAATTTATGATCTGGAAGATCATTACATTCAGTTCAGGTATGCTGCTGAGAATTTTGCTGATCTGAAATCATCCTATAACTCAGCCACACAAGGTACACCTAGGATAAACAATCTCTTTAATGAAAGCAGAAACGGCTTTTTTGATGAATTTGAAGCTTATTGTTCCTACAGACCTTTTGGAGAATCAGTAAATGAAAATGACATAGGTTGGAAAGATAATCCTGATTTTTATGAGTATGAGGGAACATATATATCTTTTTATGTCCCTAAAGATACTTACGACAGTTTACCTAATATCAAGTACCTTAAGCATGACGAATACTCAACATGGACAAATAGAAATCCAAAATCCAATGATACTTACGATCTGCCAAACGGAACTTATGATAGCGGAGAAGAATTTACCGATTATAATTTCGACAATACATGGAACCCGAAAAACGGATTTCTTTCAGAAGGCTTCTATCCTGACGGAATAATATACAGCCTCCTTGACAATACAGTCATGAAATTTAAAGGAAGCTACACAAATCAGATCAATAAATTTCACCTTGTTAAGACAGGTTTTGAACTCGTATTAAATGATTTCGATTATTACAGCATAACAAATCCATATGAAACTTATGATACTGACAGATATTTCGTCTCGGAAGATGATCCGTATCCGGACAGAGGAAGGGAAAAAACTGATTACAATTACAAACCGAAAGAGTTCTCATACTTTGCTCAGGACAAGATGGAATTTGAGGATCTTGTTATCAATGCCGGATTGAGACTTGACATGAGGATCTTGGATGATAAGGCTGTATCCTTTTATGAAGAAAGAGCTCTGGAAAATTTCTCGGGATATGAGGAGGAAATAGAACAGGTTAAAGCTGTAGTCAGCCCCCGTCTGGGTATTTCACATTCAATTTCTGAAACATCTAAACTGTTTTTTTCTTACGGACACTTATACCAGCTTCCGCAATATACCCTTGTTTTTGATTCGAATACCAAAGCTGTAGATAATCCGTTATTCGGCAATATGAATCTGGGATACGAGAGAAATGTCCAGTACGAAGTGGGAATAGTAAACGAGGTCGGAGACTATCTGATTGACATTACAGGTTACTTCAAGAATATATTCGATATGATAAACACAAAAACATACCAGTATGCTCTTGCAGACGATGCTACTGTCTTTTCTAATTCAGACTACGGAAAGGCTAGAGGAATAGAATTATCCATCGATAAAAATCTGAGCAAAAATTATTTATGGAGCCTCTCATACTCCTATTCTTATGCATACGGTAAATCATCCACACAGACTTCAAATTTTCTTGATGAGAAATTGATAATTAAGGAGTTTCCTCTTGATTGGGATGAAAGACACACCTTGAATTCTTACATAGCTTTTGTTTTCGACGAAAATGATCATTTATTCGGGATACCCTATACTAATGACCTTACATTGAGCATGAGCACTGATTTCGGCAGTGGAAAGCCATTTACTCCTGTTGCGGCTTATTATGATGAAAACATCGACCCGGCCTATATTACAACAAATTCTGAAAGGTTGCCGTGGACATCGAATACTGATGTGAAATTAACAAAATCTTTTGGTAATTTAAAATTTGAATTCAACATATTCAATGTCTTTGATAAGATCAATGTTCTGAGTGTTTATTCAGATACCGGGAGCTGGTGGAAAAGAAGCAGCACTTTTTATTCTGATGAAGAGAACTCAAGTCTTACTGATATTTTCAAAAATCCTTCTAACATTGATGAAAGAAGACACTATAGATTTGCAGTAGGTTACTCATGGTAGTTTTACGATCGAAAACCGGAGGTGATGTATGATCAGAAATATTTTAATCCTATGGGCCGTAATATTAATAATTTTATGCTCCTGTACAGAAGAGTACAAAGGAGTACTCCCCGAAAATGACATACCGGTTCTCCATATCTATGACACAGCTGATTCAATAAGTAATAAGGAAACTAAGATACAATGGTATGGTAACGATATTAACGGCATTAAAATGAAATATTTTTATATCGTTACTACGGATACCGCAGTGAATAATTCTTCAGTTCTGAACAGATTTCCCCTTGATGAGAATGATCCTGCAAAATGGTCCATGACCTACGAGAATTACGCATATATTTCTATGCCTTTTTATAAGCTGAATGCCGATACAGTTTACGAAGACTTAAGAGATTACGGTGAAGTAATTACTATTTCCGGAGACACAGTAAATGTGACATTTAAAGCTGTTTTTTCAAAATTTTTTGTACTCGGAGTTGATGAAGAAGGAGAAAGGACATCAGTTAGATCAAAAATTTTCAAAAGAACAAATGTAAGACCCAAATTTCCGATGGTATATTCAGATAAACTGGCATTGAACGGATTTAACAACTACTGGATGACAGTGGGTACTGATTCTGCGCAGCTGGTTATGCCTGCTGAGACTGAGTACTGGAAACCTTTTGACTTTAAATGGATGGGTGAAGATCCTGACGGAATTGATGTCGGGCTTGAATTCAGATGGGAACTTGTTGAGCTCAGACAACCTGATAAAAATGATACTTTAGTGGAATGGTCCCATATAAACGAATGGAATGGAACCGATTCTGTTGCTGTACCATATTGGAGCAAAGATAATGTTTCAGCTACTTTCTCAGGTGCCATATATTATAACAATCCAAACGGCAGATATTCTTTTAGGGTATGGGTAAGAGATGATGCTCTTCAGGAATCTGAGAATCATTCCACTATAAATTTTGAAGTTTTTGCATCAAAATTCAACAAAGGAATACTTTATATTGACGATACTGAAGCCTCCCTATATCCTACTACTTCATATTTTGTACGAATGGGTAATCCTGACAATGAAAAAACCAGAGCATTTTACGAGGATCTTCTGGAAGATGCAGGCTATAAACCGGATGGAGACTTATCTGTTGATTCTCTTAAATGGTTCAGAACTGTAAAAATCCAAAGAGTTGTTGATGATGACGGTAAAACTTATTTCTGGCCGGATATAAAAGAACTGATAAAATATAGACTGGTTATTATTTCTTCTGATGACAGAAGTACTTATAACGGAGTCAATTTCATGGGAGAAACAGGTTACGCCGGATACAGGATACCTCTGAAGAATTATCTGAAAGTCGGAGGTAAGATATTCCTGATCGGACCTTCAATTATTCAGGGAGAGAAATATAATATGAATCCTCCTCAGCTGCCTGTCAACCAGTACAAACCGCCTTTTAAGCAATTATTTGAAACTGATCTTTACGACAATGTGCCTGAAACTGCAGGAACTATACCGGGAACTAACAAGGATGTACGAATGTTCTTCAGTAAGTATTTTGGTATCCATCACATGGTGTTTCCTGAACAGAAGACATATTTCACTCTTTCTGAAACTGATTCACTTCAGTTCAGGCCTGATTATTATTTGTTTGACAATTATGATTTTATAGGTATGGAACTTTACAGCCATATCGCGGATATACCCTCAAATCTTCTGCGTATCGACAGCATTAAAGCGAATTCTGCATGGGTAAACAGCCCACCCCTTCCAACAGGTCATGTAATAGTTCATACACTAAAAGACAGAGGTACCGTTTTTACGGGAATTCCGACACTTGAATGTTTCAAAGGAGAAATTGTATATAAATACCTGTCAATTTTTGACCTTCCCTCAACTGATTACGATCCTGATATCACATTTGATTATCCATGGGAAAATGAGAACGATACTCTAAAACATTCGCTTCTATACATTGATCATTTGACCGGCGAGCCGGCAGGAACAGTACTCCGAAGATCAGGCTCGGTTGCAACAAGATACATAGAAGAGGGAAATAATTTTAGAACAGCTTTCTTTACAATTCCGCTGTATTTTATGAACAACTCTGAAGGACAGGTATCGGAAATGTTCAGTAAAATGATTGAATGGTTTGAACTTGAAACAAAAAATGGAAATAGAAAATGAAAAATATCCCGTCTATATTAATCTTTATCTGTTTGCTCTTTTTCCAATTACTTAATGGTGCAGACAAAGCCGGAACAGCCGGAATGACCTTCTTAAAGAACAATGTGACAGCAAGGTCTGCAGCACTTGGCGGTGCATTTATCGGTCTGTCAAATGATGCCTCTACCCTATTTTATAACCCGGCGGGTTTAATGAATCTAAAAGGCAAAAATTTAGTTGCCTCTCACAATATGTATGTTGCCGATATACAATACTCTTTCATAGGACTGACATATAGTTTAAGCAAATTCAATGCTGCTGTCGGACTGCAAATGGCATATCTCACAACCGGAAGTATGGATGAAACAACCCCTTTTGACCCTCTGGGAACCGGAAGAACTTTTGGCGCAGGAAATACTTTATTCGGCCTTACATACGCACAAACCCTTACTCCAAAATTCAGTGTCGGCTTCACAACAAAATTGCTTATAGAGAACCTTGCAGATGAGAGAGTATTTGCAGGGGCAGGTGATGTCGGGACATATTACAATACAGAGTGGAAATCTCTTGTTTTCGGAATGTCTGTAAGGAACTTCGGAACAAATTATAAATATTCCAATGATGAAATACCTTTACCTATGCTTTTCGTTTTCGGAATTGGATTTGAGCCTTATAAGGACGAAACTAATAAATTTGTTGCACTTGTTGAAGCAGCTCATCCGTCTGACAACTCTGAGTATTTGACGATAGGGATCGAGTACTCTTACGACAATATGTTTTATATCAGGACCGGAAGAAAAATTGATAACGATGAATACTGGATATTGAAAAATGAAGTGAACTTGCCGCCTGATGAAAGTCCTGACGGTGAATTATACACCTCTCAGACCGGCATAAACTGGACAGGGACAGGAATAGGTATGGGATTTAAACTGGAACGGCATTGGGGATTTTCTATTGACTACGCTCTTTATAATATGGGCTATCTGGGAATGTCACACATGATCACATTTAATATCAATCCTAACTGACTAATTTCGACTTAAAATTTTATTTTATGATAACGAATTTACCTACATAATCATCTTTCTTCTTATCAACATCTTCAACGCTGAAAAGATATATTCCTGCAACAACTGCC
>JAFGUL010000034.1 GCA_016938535.1 Candidatus Delongbacteria bacterium | reverse complement strand
ATTTTTCGTCATCAGGAGCACCTTTCCGTGACGGGATGCTAGGATCGAAAAATACAGTCCTGCCGCACCGCTGCCTATTACGAGATAGTCGTAGATCATTAGTATTCAACCTGCTTATTTCCCGAAATTCCGGCCGGGGTAATAACTTCTTTGAGGGTTTTGACCTCACTTTTAAGCGAGGAATTTTCGACCTTCATCTTTTCAAGTTCATTCACTGCCAGCTGATAGTCTTTGTTCTTAAGCTCAAGATCTTTGATGGTGTTTTTCATCTCATTGAACTTCTTCTTGTTTTCCCTTACATTCTGCCATTCTTTAATGGTGGAAAAGAACGCCGATATCAGAGCTCCGAGTATCATTGAAGCGAAAATAACAAAAATGACTGAAAGTTCGATCAGTTCTCTGCCGAAGACACTCATTCCTGCTACTTTTACAGAAAAATTCTCGACACTCAGCCATATGATCCCGCCTAAAAGTATAAGCTGGACGATCTTTTTTACATAATACATCAGTTTCCTCCTTCTCCCGAATTCTTTATCTCGCCGAGCAGAGATATACCTTCCGCGCGGTTAATTAAAATATCAACATAATCTCCGGCTTTAACACCGTGCTTTTTTTCGAATATCACTATTCTGTTATGATCCGTTCTTCCCATCATTTCATCTTTTCTCTTTTTACTTACCGACTCGACAAGAACTTTTCTTGTTTTACCTATTTCATCGCCTATTTGTTCAAGTCCGATGGATTTTTGAAGTTCGATCACTCTTTGCTGTCTTTCCGCCTTTACCTTTTTAGGCACATCGTCAGGATAATTCTTTTTGGCTCCCGTACCTTCCCTTTCTGAGTATATGAACATGAATGAATTGTCGAAACCGCATTTCTTCATAATATCGAGCGTCTGAAGAAAATCCTCTTCCGTCTCGCCCGGAAATCCCACGATAATATCTGTAGTCAGAGCAATGCCCGGAACCGCCTTTTTTACGCTGTCTATCTTTGAAAGGTATTCCTCTCTTGTATATCCTCTGT
>JAFGUL010000202.1 GCA_016938535.1 Candidatus Delongbacteria bacterium | reverse complement strand
GTGTACATACTCCATAAAATACCTATCATAAGCGTAAGCGCGAATCCCCTCACAGCACCGGTTCCGAACTGATATAGAGTTATACCGGCTATGAATGTAGTGATATTTGAATCGAAGATCGTAGTGAAAGCTCTCTCGTATCCGGAATTTATTGCGCTTAAAATAGTGTTCCTCTCCAGGATCTCCTCTTTGATCCTTTCGAAGATGATAATATTAGCATCAACCGCCATACCGATAGTCAGGATTATACCTGCGATACCGGGAAGGGTAAGTGTTCCTCCGAAAGCACTGAGCGAAGCGAGAGTGAAAATGAAATTCAGTATGAGAGCTATTACCGCGAACAGTCCGCTGAGCTTATACCATGCTATCATGAATATAACGACCAGCGCGAAACCGATCATCGCCGACATGACGCCTTTTTCGATAGAGTCGCTTCCGAGTGACGGGCCTATTATCCTTTTTTCCATGATCTCCAGCGGAGCTTCCAGAGCTCCGGCTTTAAGAACGATTGCAAGATCTCTTGCTTCGTCAGGCGAACCTCCGCCAAGTGTGATCACACCTCTTCCGTTCGGTATTCTTACCTGAATGTTCGGGGCCATATATAATTTGTTGTCAAGGATGATCGCAAGTCTTTTACCGACATTTTTGCCTGTAACTTCCGCAAAAGTTCTTCCGCCTTCTCTGTCTAGTTCAAAAGGTACTTCCCATCCGCCTGAGGCTGAAGATTCTCCTGCAAGAGCGGCGTTAGCCTCAACAATAGATGTTCCGTCAAGAACAGCTTTTTTCTCAACGAGCATGATCTCGTGGTAAGCCTCTTCATTAAATACATCAGGCTTGTTTTTCCAGACGAATTCATAGTTGCCCAGAATGTTTCTCACTTTATCCATTTTCAGGATCTCAAGTACCCTCAGTCTGTTCTTCTCGGTAACATAGATCTCGCCGCTTCTTCCACCGACAAGTAGAGATTTGAAAGGACTTTCAGCATTGATCTGATCTGATGATGCTTCTGCAGAATCTTTATCTGCTTCTGTGAAAAGCTTGGTTGCGTCTTCAGCTTCAGTTTTTTCTTCAGAAACCGTTTCAGCTGTCTCAACCGATTCAGGTCCATCCGGTTTTATTTCCCCGGTTGTTTCGGCTGATTTATCATCAGCGTTTTTTTCTATGCCCTTGACGACTGCATCAATATCGTCTAGTTTCTTCTGAAACACTTCATCGTCCGCTACTATCTTGAATTCGAGGAACGCTGCCCTGTTAACAAGATTTGTAGCCCTTTCCTCGTCTTTGACGCCGGGAAGTTCAACAATTATTCTGTGTTTGCCTCTCGGCTGTATAGAAGGTTCTGAAATTCCGAACTGGTCGATCCTGTTCCTGAGAACTTCCAGAGTTGTCGTGATACCTCTTCTTGCAGTACTGTCGAGAGATGCGAGAATCCTTTTGTCGGAATCACCCGGTTTGCCGAAATATTCACTCAAAGGAACATTTTTCTCTGAAAAGGCTCTCTGAACCTCCTGGAAATAAATGTCTTTATCGTTTTTCGATCTCTGTTTTGCGGCTGCAAGAATATCTTCAAGCTGACTGTCTTTTTTTAGAGCTTTATTTTTCAAAAGCTGGTCATAATCTATTTCGAGAACGAGATGCATACCGCCCTGAAGGTCAAGACCGAGTTTCAGGCTTTTCAGGTTATTTTTTTCGTAGCGGTCGAGTTTTTCGATCTCTTCCTGGGCAAGATTAAGGTATTCGGGATTTTCTCCGAATTCATCTATCAGCCTGCCTTCAAGAGCTGTAATGGTCTCGCCGGCATCCTTTTTTTCGATAGCCCTGATAAGGTCGTTCTTCAGTTTGATCTTTTCAATGACATCTTTTTCCGAAGAAAAATAAGTCTGATAGGTTGGGATCAGAGAATATATGGCCCATGAAAACAGAGCGGCAAAGATAATCCATCTGATCAGGTTGTTTCGTTCTTTCATAAAAAAATAAACCTCCATTATAATAAAAACAGCTTTTCATTATTCAATACGGCGACCGGCCTGAAAGCCCGATTTCCGAAAGGGTAAATATAATCTTATGCCCTAAAATTGTCAACTTAATTATTCCTCAAAAAGTCAGTAAATTATTGCTTGACAAGTCGTGCGATTTGAATTATATTTGCCATTTCGAAAATTAACGAATTATGGAGTTCATTAATGTACGCAGTTGTTGAAATATCAGGTAAGCAGCAGATAGTCAGACAGAACGAGATTCTGAAAGTTGACAGACTGAACGGGAACGCGGGAGACAGCATCACCGTAAATAATGTACTTGCTCTCGGAGAAGGTGAAAGCATCAGTTTCGGGAATCCGTTTGTTGAGGGTGCTTCCGTGGTTTTTGAAGTTCTTGAAAACAAAAAAGATAAGAAAGTGATTGTTTTTAAAAAGAAAAGAAGGAAACGCTACGAAGTTAAAAGAGGCCACAGGCAGCATTTATCAGTAGTGAGAGTTAAAGAAATTAACAGTAATTCTATATAACGAGGTTGTTATGGCTCACAAGAAAGGTGTAGGAAGTTCGAGGAACGGAAGAGACAGTAACCCGCAGATGCTGGGAGTTAAACTGTACGGCGGTCAGGAGGCGAAGGCCGGTTCAATAATCGTAAGACAGAGAGGTACAAAGTTCCATCCCGGTCTTAAAGTGGGAATTGGCAATGACCATACACTTTTTGCTTTGGAATCAGGAAAAGTAAAGTTCGTTACAAAAGCGAAAGGTAAAAAATTCGTAATGATAGAAAACTAGATCGTTTTTTTTAGAAGTGCAGAATTAAAAAGTCTTAACGCAGTTTAAGACTTTTTTTGTAATTTAAAAAGGATCAGAGAAAGTATGGAATCTGAGAATTTCCTCAATATCGTCCTGTTCGAACCGGAGATCCCGCATAACACGGGCAATATCGGAAGACTCTGCGTAGGCCTGAACTCAAAACTTCATCTCATTGAACCGCTCGGTTTCAAAATAACGGATAAGGCTTTAAAAAGAGCAGGACTTGATTACTGGACAAAACTTGATCTGAGCGTATATTCTTCTCTTGAGCATTTCTTTTCGGTAAACAGAGGTCTGAATTTTTATTATTCATCCACAAAAGCTGAAAGGTCTTATTATGAAGCCGAATTCCGAAAAGGAGATTTTGTAATGTTCGGTAAAGAATCCGGAGGACTACCGGAAATCATTCACAGCTCGTATAAAGGCAGAGGGCTTAAGATACCAATGTCAGAGAATATCAGATCGATAAATCTGTGTAATTCCGTTGCCGTTATTATGTATGAAGCGTACAGACAAATTAAAGTTTAGCCTAAAAAATAAGAAAAAAAATGCTTGTTCATTTGTAAAATTGTATATATATTTAATCATTGATCCGTCAATTCAGCTTAAACAGGCTTTTAAACCGAGTTTTTGCTGTTGGGTTGCATGAAAAAAATTTAAATAGTAATTCGAAGGAGGATTAGATGAAAATTAGAGGGGCAGTGTTCAAAGCGTGTTTTGTTTCGGTCCTGGTATTCTATGCGGCTCTGTCTGCTGAGATCAGGATGAAATCTATTGATGTATCACCTTACATCGGCACATATTTCTACCAGGAGAATCTCTATATTGATCTTAATCACGGAATGAGTCTGGGATTAAGACTTGGTTACAATATCACTGAGCAGTGGGGTGTTGAAGCTACGGGCGGTTATGTTAACACAACGACCAAACATGATTATCTTACACCAAGGGGCTGGACACTCTACAAGGGAACGAATACAGATTTCTGGCTTTTCCACCTGGACGCTCTGTACCATCTGTTCCCCGAAGAACAGGTAAATCCCTATATAGCTTTTGGAGGC
>JAFGUL010000201.1 GCA_016938535.1 Candidatus Delongbacteria bacterium | reverse complement strand
GGTCGGTTTTTCTACTACTATCTCAAATTGCGAGAATACGCTTTGTTTTTCGACATTGCAGAGGGCTTCGAACCCGAAACGGTTCTCCTTCATTCCGAGAAGTTCGCTGCGGATATCATCGGTGAGTATGCCTGTATCGCCTTTAATGATCTTGTAGTTTTCAAGCAGGATGTCTTTCTGGTCGGAAAAAACGATCTTTCCGTTATTGATGAAAGTAATGTAATCGGCTATTTTTTCAAGATCGGAAGTGATGTGCGTCGAGAATAGGATTGATTTGTTCTCATCCTGAATTTCTTCGCGGAGGATGTCCATGAGCTTGTCGCGAAAAACAGGGTCAAGCCCGGATGTCGGTTCGTCAAGGATCAGAAGTTCGGCTTTGTGCGAGAGAGCTATGGCAAGCGAGAATTTCATTTTTGTCCCTTTTGATAGATCTCTGATTTTCTTATTAGGGAGGAGGCCGAAGATATCGCAGTATTCATTAAATTTTTCATCGTCCCACCTGCTGTAGAACGGCGCGATTATCTCTTTCATTTTCTTGACGGTCAGATGCTCATAAAAATAGCTTTCCTCATATACGAAGCCGATCCTGTCCTTTATAGCCACTTCATCTTTCGAATTATCCATGCCGAATATTCTGATGTCGCCGGAATCTTTTTTCAATAAATTCATAATAAGCCTGATAGTGGTCGTTTTTCCTGCCCCGTTAGGCCCGATGAAGCCCATTACGAACCCTTTATCGAGGCTGAAATTTATATTGTCGAGCTTAAAACCTTCGAATTCTTTAGTTACGCCGTTAATTTCAAGTATCTTATTCATTATAATACCTCCTCGTATAGTGCGTCGAGCATTTCTTTGAGCTCACTTTTCTTTAATCCGAGCATTTTAGCCTCATCCACCGCTTCAGAAAGCCTGTTTTCAATGATCTTGAGCTTCTGTTCTTTGATAAATTCCTTATTCTGATGAGCCACGAAAGTACCTTTGCCGCCGACAGTCTCGAGAAAGCCTTCCCGCTCGAGGTCTTCATAGCTGCGCTTGGTGGTGATCACGCTGATCCTGAGGTCTTTTGCGAGGTTTCTGATCGAGGGAAGTGCGTCGCCTTCTTTCAGTTCGCCCGTTATCATCATTCCTCTGAGCTGGTCGGATATCTGCTTGTAGATCGGGTCTGGTGATGAGTTCTTAATTATTATTTTCATTTTCAGCTCCGTGCATTTTGTTTATACTGTACATAGCGTACATATACAATTTAACAAATAAAAATTGCGTTGTCAAGTCTTTTTTTACGGGAATAATAGAATTCCTCTTTAAGCACAAACTTGCCGAATTCATGTAAATTTGGCAACTTAGAGCTTTTTATCGAAAGATAATATTATTTTTTAATAATCAAAAATCCTGATGCTCATACCTTTTTCATCATCGAATTCCTCAGCGTTGAAATAAATCATTTTATCCGCAACAAATCTCAACTTGTAATAGAATTTCGATCCTGTCCAGTCGTAATAAACTAATTCGGGAAAGCTGACGGTGTCAAGATAAACACCATCTTTAAAAATATCGGCAACCATAACGGAAACATTTTCTTTATCCCTTTCTTTTGTTCCGAACACCCATAGCCTTCCATATTTATCAGTGAATATTTCGCTTATAGCTCTTTTTTTGATACGGCCGAACATTTCCTTCATGTTTACTTTATTCATTTCGCTCATGCGGTCCATTTCACTGTCGTTGTAGTAGTGTATTCGGTATTCTTTCTTGATCTGGTACTTTTTTTCGCCGTCTTCCGGATTATAAACATCGATCTTGTATTCGCTGTCGCTGATCCAGGTGATGTATAAATCAGCTTCGTTTCCGCATACAAAAGGATAAAGCTGTGTTCCCGCAGCTAATTTATGTTCGACAATTTTATAATATCTGTCAACTACTTTTATATTTTTGAAATTATTGTCCATAAGAATATTCTCGATTGTAAGCTCATCGCTCTCGCTGTCCAAAGTAAGATGTTGCCATTTTGTGACTATCAGCCTGGTTTCGGAAAGTTTGGTTATCTCAGTGATGATAAATCCGAACCTGAAAGATTCAATGATGTAAATGGCAGTTTATATTACCACAGTTTTGGCAGTTTAAAATAACACAGTAAACTGTTAAATTTCTTCCTGTTTAAAGAACAGGG
>JAFGUL010000033.1 GCA_016938535.1 Candidatus Delongbacteria bacterium | reverse complement strand
TTTGTTCATCTCGTAAAATGACTGTATTACCTCTCTGACGGGGTCAGACACTTTGCCGTCAATGCCGTCCGCCGCATAGGTGAAAAGATTCTTGGCAATGCCGTAACCGCCCGGGATGATCAGCGCGTCGAAGTCGTTCGGGTCGAGCAGAGAAATATCCCTGATCTTTCCCCTCGCTATCCTCGCCGCCTCGACAAGCAGGTTCCTTTTACCGTTCGCAGGCTCCTTTTTAAGGTGATCCACCACATCGGTCTGGTCGGCGTCAACCGAGAAACAGTCATAATCGATATTATATTTCGAAAGAGCGATGAGCGTCGAGACAGACTCCTGTATCTCCGATCCGTCCGCGTGGCCGCATCCCGCAAGAATAACAGCTGCTGTTTTCATAAATGTCCCCTTTTTCAACGATAATTTCCTTCAGATAGAGTATCCGCAATAATATAAGTATTCAATTTCGTAAATACAATAGAACAATAGTATTTTCACCCGAAAAAGTATGTTTGCTTTTTATAAGATTTTGTTGTTATATTGCTACCTGATTTAATAATAATCCGGTAAGTGTAGTTGACATTTGAAATCAAAAATACTTCATCATTCAAGAAACTGATCAGGTTCACCTCTCCGAATCAGTTGCTGATATTCTACTACCTGCTTTCGATACTTACAGGCGCTTTACTGCTTTCGACGGGCTGGGCAAGCACTGCCGAACCGCTCAGTTTCATTGACAGCCTGTTCACTGCGACATCCGCTCAGTGCGTGACAGGACTTATCGTGGTTGATACGGGAACCAGATTTACACTTTTCGGGCAAATTGTTATTCTCGCACTGATCCAGATCGGCGGGCTGGGTATCATGACATTTTCTATTTACCTTTTCGTTTATCTTAAAAGGAATATCAGTTTCAGAAGCAGAATGATCATTCAGGACACGCTGATGCATACACCGATCAGTGACTGGCAGAATCTGACCGGTAAAGTTATAAAAATGACGATATTCTTTGAAGGTCTCGGAGCAATTCTGCTGAGTTTTTATTTCGTACCCAGATTCGGTTTTCTCAAAGGAGTGTATCATTCAGTATTCCATTCAATATCGGCTTTCTGCAACGCGGGCTTCTCAACTTTTTCCGACAGTTTTATTCACTTTAGGGGGAGTATTTATCTGAATTTTGTTATCATGTTTCTGATCTTCTTTGGCGGTATCGGATTTCTCGTTATAAACGAAATTCACGAGTATTTTATTTCCAGAAGAAAAAACATGTTCAGGATCAGCCTTCACACAAAGATCGTTTTTGTTACAACATTCATACTCATAATCACAGGTTTTGTGATCTTTTGGTCTCTCGAAAACGGAAATTCTATGGCGCTATTCAGCATTAAAGAAAAATTTCTGTCCAGTATTTTTCAGTCTGTAACTGCAAGAACGGCAGGGTTTAATACAGTAGATATTTCAGGTTTGAGATCTTCAACCAACCTGATGATGATATTTTTAATGTTCATAGGAGGCTCACCGGGATCTGCTGCAGGAGGTATAAAAACTACCACTCTTGCGATTTTCTTTATTATAATCAGAAACGGTATCAAAGGAAGTCCCAATGCCAATATTTTTAACAGGACTCTATCTAAAGAGATAATCATGAAGGCTTTTACAATTACGGCTTTGGCATTTAGCTTTACTTTTATTGCAGTTTTCTTTCTTCTTATGGCACAGTCGCCTGTACTTGTACAGGAAGGCAACAGAGAGTTTCTGAGTTATTTCTTTGAAGCCGTCTCAGCTATTGGCACGGTCGGTCTTTCCATGGGTGTAACGTCCAGCCTGACGTTTCTTGGCAAGATCATTATAGCACTGCTTATGTTCACAGGTCGAGTCGGAATACTTACACTGGCGTTTTCAGTAATAAAACGGGAAGATAAAAATTCAACAAGATATGCTGAAGAGAACATTATGGTAGGTTAAAGGAGTCAATATGATCAGTTCAAAAAAATTCTGTGTGATAGGGCTTGGAAAATTCGGTTACCACCTGGCCGTTAATCTATATCAGAACGGCAACGATGTGATCGCTATCGACTGGGATAAAGATAAAGTCCAGAAAATAGCCGATGAATGTACAATACCAATTGTCGGTGACGCGAGCGACAAACAGTTTTTGCTTAATAACGGTGTTCAGGAAGCAGATGCTGTGTTCGTTTCTGCCGGAGAGAACAGCGATATGACAACCCTTATAACCCTGCTTCTTAAAGAAATAGGAGCAAAGAGAATATTTTCTAAAACAAACAGCGAAGAACATAAAAGAATACTGGAAAAAGTCGGTGCTACTGATATAGTATTTCCCGAAAAGGATATCGCCGTAAAACTTTCTGTATCGCTTTCACATGAGAACATTGTCGAATATATTCCTCTTACAAAAGAGTTCTCGATCTCCGAAGTGATAGCCCATGAAAATATAATCGGCAAGAATTTGATGGAGCTTGACCTGAGAAAGAAATTCCATATCAATATCGTTGCTGTCAAGAATACAGAGAAGGAAAAATTCAGCATCACGGTAGACCCGAACTACAGGATCAAGAAGAACGATGTGCTCATTGTAGTGGGGAAAAATGAGGATATCGAGAAATTGTCTTCAATCTGACCGAGAATATAAATTTTATCGGGGGATTTTTATGGAATCAGAAAAAAATAATATCAGCACCTATAATTACTTCCTGCAGCCTATCCAGTTTCTGCTTCTGGGTTATCTGCTGGTAGTTCTTTTCGGAACACTTTTTCTTGCATTACCATTTTGTCAGATCACCGATATCAGTTTCCTTGACAATCTTTTTACTTCCACTTCTGCAGTATCAACAACAGGGCTCGTAACTAAGAGCGTTGCTGATGACTACACTTTTATCGGCAGGCTTGCAATAATAATTATGATCCAGATCGGCGGTATCGGTTATATGTCGATAGCGTCATTTGTTGTTCTCGGTCAGGGCAAAAAGTTAAACAGATCAAAAGAGGAGCTGCTCAGAAATGATTTCAGTCTTCCTAATGATTTTAGTGTCGAATCATTCATAAAAAATGTTGTAATATTCTCACTTATAATTGAGTCTGCCGGTGCAATGGCCTTGATGCCCTCTTTTATTCATCTCGGATTCTGGAACGGACTGTGGTACTCTTTTTTTCATTCTGTTTCTGCTTTCTGTACGGCAGGGTTCGGTCTTTTCAACAACAGTTTTGAAAATTTCAGAGACGATTTTTCCCTAAATCTTGTTATATCAATATTGAGTTATCTGGGCGCAATAGGTTTTATTGTTTTTACAGATATCTGGGATTTCTTGAGAAGAAAAAAAGACAGAATAACATATACTACGGAAATAATACTCAAATTCACTTTCTTTCTGAGTATATTCGGAACTGTTTTAATATTCCTGACTGAACCTTCGGTTGTTAATCTCCCCGCAGAGAAAAGACTTCTTTCTTCTTTTTTCCAGTCAATGACCGCAATGACTACTGTGGGATTTAATACTATTCCGATAGGTTCACTTTCTTCGAGCGCAATATTTCTGGTAATTCTACTAATGATCGTCGGTGCATCGCCTTCAGGTACAGGCGGAGGTATAAAAAGCACTACGGTTACAGCAGTTTACGCACAAATGTCAAGCGTATTAAAAGGCGGAACCAAAGTCATTTTCAACGGCAGGATCATCCCTAATCACAGACTGGTTACAGCATCGGCAAATTTCACTTTCTACATAATTTTTCTCTGCGGGGGCATATACATTCTTCTGCTGACCGAGCAAATTTCTTTTCATCAAGTGTTTTTTGAAGCCGCATCTGCTTTAGGAACTGTCGGATTGAGTACGGGAATAACAGGCATCCTCTCTCCTCTCGGAAAAATAACTGTCATATTTTTAATGTTCGCCGGTCGTGTCGGCCCGCTGTCTGTAGGTACAGCACTGTTTTCAGCAAAGAACAGAGTGATCGAAGAAGATGATCTCGCGATCTAACTGAGCTCTTTTTTTATATTATTCATTATTGATCTTATTCTTTTGCCGTGAGCCAAAGCTCTGTGCCCTTTTATTATCAGTCCGTTACAGCTAATACCGTCAATAATGGCATCAGTGATCGAGCCCGTAAAAAAATTCTTTATACCCCATTCTCCGCTTGCTCCGAGAATTACCAGGTCGTAATCTTCCGATTCTTTAATAACTGCCGACACTATCGATCTGCTCTTTGATATCTTTGCCTGTCCCCTGATATCCAATTCGCTTATGCCGTTTTCGAGAACCGTCATCATTTCTTTTACCTCTTCCGCCGTAGCATCCGTATCGGCAATTCTTAAAAATGTAACTTCAACTTCAGTATCAGCCGTGATCCG
>JAFGUL010000032.1 GCA_016938535.1 Candidatus Delongbacteria bacterium | reverse complement strand
ACCGGCGGCGAACTTGTCGCCGCAATGATCTCCGATTCCGTTTGCAGATTGATACCGGGTGTAATTTCGGACATCGAATCGGCAAATACCGATTCATTTGAGAACGGAATGCTCGACTGCGATTATTTCACAAGACCGCCGGTTTTCGAAGGGCTCAGCGTACCTGATGCTCTTATTTCGGGAAACCACAAAGCGATCAATGAATGGAGAAGAAATGACTCAGTTGAGAAAACCAAGAAATTGAGACCGGATCTTTTTGAAAAATTAAAAAAATTAAAATAACGAGGTGAAACATGGATAAACTGAACGCAATGCACGCGGACCAGATCAAGACCGACAGACCTGATTTTCATGCCGGGGACACTCTGGATGTTCATCAGAGAATCGTCGAGGGCAACAAGGAAAGAATACAGGTATTTACCGGTGTTGTAATACAGGTAAAAGGAAGCGGGGTGGGTAAATCATTTACCATCCGTAAAATATCCAACGGTATCGGCGTGGAAAGAATATTCCCCCTCAACTCTCCTTTCATTGAAAAGATAGTCAGGGTTAAGGAAGGTAAAGTCAGACAGGCAAGGATATACTACTTCAGACAGAGAAAAGGTAAATCCGCAAGAATTCAGGAAGTCAGAAAGGGCAGATAATACCTGACTGATCCTATTATTAAAAAAGGCTGCTCAATTGAGTCAGCCTTTTTTATTTGTTAAAAGATTTCGCGATCCTGTCGAGATCCCTTTTGACCTCTCTGTCCTTGATCGCAGACCTTTTCTCGAATTCTCTTTTACCTTTGCAGAGGCCTATCTCAACTTTGACAAGATGCATTTTCCTGTAGATCCTCAAGGGTATTACAGTAAGACCCACATTCTGAAGCTTTACGGCGAGCTTTTTCAGCTCTTTCTTATGTAGTAGCAGCTTTCTGTTCCTTAAAGGCTCATGATTATTGATATTGGCCTCTCTGAATTCAGAAATATGCATTCCTATGATAAACAGTTCTCCGTTTATCAGTTTCGCATAGCTTTCCTTGAGCGAGACTTTTCCGCTTTTAACCGACTTCACTTCACTTCCGAGCAGAACTATCCCGGCTTCATACCTGTCGAGTATCTCATAATCATGAAATGCCTTCTTATTCTGCGCGAGATTCGGGTTCGGTATTTTCTTTTTTACTGTCATAACTTCCTTTCTATAGCGATTAAAAAAGACGCTTTTGCGCGTCTTTTTTAATAAATTTATTTCAAATTATACTTATTCTATACCGGTAAAATCTCCGATCGTGATCTCGGTTATAGGGTTTTCTTTACTGTTATCGAATTTCATACTGACCGGATATTCAGTTCTTTCCATGATGCCTGTTTTTCTGATAATGAACTTGTTGATATTTTCCACATCCTCAACGCTGTAGAAAATTTCTCCTATAAACTCGAAAAGGAAAACATTTGCCTGTTCGTTTGAGAAACCGTCGGCATTATTGACTGCATGTATTCCTGTTACCTGACCTTCCTCCATTGAAAAATACAGAGCTGTCGTTCCTTTTGTAAATTT
>JAFGUL010000200.1 GCA_016938535.1 Candidatus Delongbacteria bacterium | reverse complement strand
TCTATCATCTTCCTGACCACCGCAAGGCTGACAGAGGACGGTTCGCTTTCTTTCTTCTTAAACTCTTTAAGCTCAATTTCGAGGTCGAAACCGGGTTCGAAAAGCTCTTTTATCTTTTTGCTCATGAACAGGTGTACGAAATTTCCTGTATCGAGTGCGGTTGTATTTGATTTTTCGTGCGTCACTTCATCCTGCTCATGTGCAATTCCGGTCGCTGAAGTAAGTGAATCCGTTCTTATATGTCCGCTCAGATCGTACTCAAGTTCCTCTTCGTAAGTGCCTGCTTTTTCTGCTGTATCGTCTCTGAGATATGCGCTCAGGTCAAATTCGGTGATATTCTTTTGTATGTAATTGAATCCTTCGATATCGCCGCTGTTTTCCTGACCGAACTGCCTGAGGTATTTTGCCCATCCTTCGCTCTTTGAACTGTCGGCGCTGCTGTCGTCTTTTGTCTGGATCATGACGGTGAGAGTTTTTCTTGCCCTCGTAAGCGCAACATAAAGCAGATTGGCTCTTTCCTGATCGTCAAAATCTTTATTTTTATACCTGATGTATTCGTTAATGAAGAAATTCTTCTTAAGGCCTCCGTTCGGTGTTGAATAGCCTCCCGCGGAAAAATCAGTGAACTGCCCGTCTTTTTCCTGAAGTGTGATGAAATTGAAGAGTGATGAAAAACTCCTGTCGTTTTCGTCCACATTGGCAAGTATCAGGTTATCGAATTCAAGGCCTTTCGCGCTGTGAACTGTCATTATTGTTACAGCTCCCGGCTTCTGAACGGCCACTCCGGCTGAATTGCTCGTTATGTTCTTTTCCAGCACGGTGAAGAATCTTTCCCTTTCGTTTCCGGCACTGTCAAGCATAGAGATGAGTGTCTCTTTAAGTATCCCGATATCTGCAAGCTTAGTTGAGCTGTCTTTAAATCCTGCGATGTATTTTTTATATACTTCATTTTCAGCTATAGAAAATATTATTGAGATCAGAGGATCATCCTTTTTTACAGACGCTATAAGTTCTTCATATCCGGGTATGAACTCGATCTCTTCAGGCATAACCAGCCCGAGCACAGCTTTTAGGATGAGAATGTATTCTTTGACCTCGCTGAGCGTGAACAGGTCTTTTTTGAGTATGAGAGTGTACGGGATATTCTTCTTTCTGAACGCTTCTGTTATAAAGCCTATATGGGTGTATTTTCTGATCAGAACCGCCCATGAACCGTATTTCTGTCCCTTATTCACATTCTCAATAATGGTATCTGCCACGAAAGCAGCCTCGCACATCTTACTTATTGTGCCTATTTGACCGGCTGTCAGTTCTGTGTCTTTTGCTTTCGGTTTTTCTATATTTACAAAATTCACCGAAGGGTTGCAGAAATTTTCCTTTTTTGAAGGCTTTGAGATCTCCTTTTCCTCTTTTATGATATCATACCCGTTTGGAGCATGCTTATCAAAGAGCCTGTTATTGAAATTAACGATATGAGGGACTGATCTGAAATTCTCCGAAAAATACAGATCTTTAAATTTTTTCAAATATTTGTCGAATATCTGAACATCGCACTGCTGAAAACGGTAAATGGACTGCTTTTTGTCCCCCACGAAGAAAAATCTGTTATCTTTTCCCTTAAGCCATTCAAGTATCCTGTCCTGGAGCCTGTTCGTATCCTGGAATTCGTCAACGAGAATAAATCGGAACTGCTTCTGAAGTTTTTCTTTAAGCTCACCGTCTTTGAGCATTTCGATAAAGTGAATATGAAGGTCGCTCTGTTCTAACAAACCCTTCTGAATTTTAAACTCATTTACATGCTTATCGAGTGCACTGATAACGCAAAAAACCGCTTTCTTAATTACCCACTCTTCTCCGTTAAGGCTAAGGTCAACATTTCTTTTGTTAAATATCTGATAGCCCTCTGATCCAAAAAGGTCTTCGGCCAAACCTAGAATTTCAGGATATTTTTTCGCAGCCTGCTTATAGCTGAACTCTTTGTATTCTCTTATCTTGTCTCCGAGAGCTTTCAGCTTTTCATCATTCTCTTGGCCGATCATCCTGAGTATTTCATCTCTAAGTTCAAAATATACACCGTATTCCTTTTTTATCCTCTCATCTACGCTTTTGAGATATTCATCGAGAGGTCTGCTCCAGTTCTCAGGTACGAGCTCCTTTCCCGAAAGCTTCATTTCCTCATAGAGCTTTGTTATATCGGGAATAAATCCGCCCTCGAAGTCGCCTGAATAGATCAGGTGTCTTGATTTCAGCCATTTACTGAAAACTTCAAAACCTTCCGCATCGAGATCTGATGACATTAAGTCCGCATAGCCTGTATCGAACTTCTCTTTAAGAAATTTTACAGCCTCTTCACCTACTACAAAATCCTCGGAAAGGTCCTGAGCTATATCGTAAGTTTTCATCTGATCGGAAAAATATCCGTACTCGGTGATGAATTTGTTGCAGAAAGAGTGGAAGGTCGAGATCAGATTTTTGTCGTAAAATCCCTCCTTAACTTCCTTGAGCTTCGAAAGCTGTTTTTCAGTGAGTCTGTAAGAAGCCGGATCAAAACCTTTGTCCGTGACTATGAAATATCCGCTTTCGATTATGTCTGATATTTTTGAATATATTCTTTTCTGCATCTCGCCGGCCGCTTTTTTTGTAAAAGTGATACAGACTATATTTTCCGGTCCGGCAGTTGTGGTCATAAGCAGATTTATGTATTTTGACGAAAGCACTTCGGTCTTTCCTGCGCCTGCTCCGGCTGAAATAACAATGTTTTCTTCCGAAAGAACAGCCTCAGCCTTCGGACCTTCGAACATTATGAATTTCTTTGTACGGTCTTCTATTTTCTTGTTTTCAGACTTTAAAGGATCGTAAATAAGACTCTGAGGCATTGCGTCAGCCCCGGGCGAAAAACCTTCTATTTCTTCGAATTTTGATTCATCATATTTCGGGCACGATTGAGAAAGAGAACAGTATTCGCATTTTGAGTTTGCGTCAGGTTTAAAACCGCTCTGATCTGAGAGCTTGTCTTTCAGCCTTGAAAGAAATTCTTCGAATGTCTGCTCATTTACAGGCAGTCTGTACGGTTTATTCGGTGAATAGTAAACAGCTTCAACTTTCGC
>JAFGUL010000199.1 GCA_016938535.1 Candidatus Delongbacteria bacterium | reverse complement strand
AGATCACTTTTCCCGAAGGTCAAAAAAGAACTCAAAAGATCGACAAGGTCAATCAGATATTAAATATCGAGCAATAAAAAAGGGGCGAATAATGTACGCCCCCTTTTCAATTTTGTATAATATTATTATTTCATCAAAACCATCTTCTGCACAAATGAACTGCCTGCACTTTCAAGAGTGTAGTAATAAACTCCCGAGTTAAGATTGCTGCCGTCGAACTCAATTGTATGAATCCCTGCATTCTGAACTCCATTAAGCAACTCAGCAACTCTCTGCCCGTTTATGTTGTAAACGCTAAGCTTAACATTGCCTGCTTTAGCAAGATCGAACTTTATCTGAGTAACAGGATTGAACGGATTTGGGTAATTTTGATACAGTTTGCTTGTTTCAGGTATTACTGCATCCGTAATATTAGCAGGTTCGCCTTTATCTTCTCCGCCGGTCAGTTTGCCTAACAGTTCAGCTAAATCTGCAGAGCTTGATTCAGTTCTTGATTTACCTTTATTCTCCGCGTCTTTGAGCATGTTTGCAATGGCTATATCAAGGTCGCACAGAATGATCTCATCTTCAGTTCCCGCTTCGAGCTTCATTTCTTCCGATAAAGCGATAGCTGTATCATAATTCTTTGCTTTTATATGCGAAGAGACTTTAAGCTCTTTGAAAAATTTCTTGTTAGAATTTTCAATAGCGATATTCATGTCGTACATCTCGATAAGAGGCTCAATACTCAAAGATTCCTGAGTGTAACTGTCAGGCAGTTTCGCGTAGGCTACAAGGGCTTCTGAGCTGTCAGGATATTTTTCAATTATTTTCTCGTATGTCTTTATCGCTTTGTCGTACTTTCCGTCAAGTTCCGCTTCAAGAGCTTTGGAAAGAAATTTTGATGCCTGATCATTGTCCGGTCCTGTTGATGTTAACGGTACAGAACCATAAGGCACAGTTGAATAATTA
Organism: Candidatus Delongbacteria bacterium; assembly: GCA_016938535.1. The sequence continues at coordinate 150 of JAFGUL010000199.1, read as the reverse complement.
CTGTAATCAATATAATACGGTTCAGACAACGCGAAGAATGAGTCGTTTACATTCGATCCCCAGTAATTCTCGGGCGCGTAGATCAGAATCGGTCTCGGTATTTCTCCCTCAGGGATTAAACCGATTGTCTTTATGCATGGAACGAAATTT
>JAFGUL010000198.1 GCA_016938535.1 Candidatus Delongbacteria bacterium | reverse complement strand
GTTAAGAACGGATTAAGTCCAAAGGAATATGTTGACAGCCTTATACCGTCTTTCACTCAATTATTTGAGAAATGTGATGTCGAATATGATATATTTTACAGAACGACAAGTGAAAAACATTACGAAAAAGTTCAAACTATACTTCAGGGACTGTTCGATAAAGGAGATATTTATAAGGATCAATATGAAGGTCAATACTGTACTACTTGTGAGACATTCGTAACTGAAAAAGATCTTATTGAAGGAAAATGTCCTGAATGCGAGAAAGAGACAACTCTGTTAAAGGAAGAGAATTATTTCTTCAATATGGCTAAATATGCAGCTGATTACGAGCAGTTTTTGAAAGATAATGATGATTTTATATATCCTAAATTCAGAAAGAACGAAGTTCTCGGGATCCTGAAAAAAGGTTTGAATCCTCTGTGTATTTCAAGGAACAAGGAAAAGATGCCATGGGGCATTCCGCTTCCTTTTGATAACGATTTTGTTACTTATGTCTGGTTCGATGCATTAACTAATTATACAAACGGTATGGGTTATCTTGAGGATTATGATAAATTTAATACATACTGGCCTACAGTTACTCATATGATGGCTAAGGATATACTTCTTCAGCATACGATATACTGGCCTACAATGCTGCTTGGAATGGGCGTGAAATTACCTAAGAGTATGCTTATTCACGGCTGGTGGATGGGTGAAGGCGGTAAGAAGATGAGTAAATCTCTGGGGAATGTTATCGATCCGACAGAGCTTATTGAAAAATACGGCTCATCTTCATTCAGGTTCTACGTGCTCAGAGAAATGTCTCTGGGACATGACGGAGTTTTCACCAAGGAATTTTTCATTAAAAGGCACAACACTGAGCTGGCGAATGATTTCGGAAACCTGCTTAATCGTGCCAGCCACATGATAGCGAGAAATTTTGACGGTAAGATCCCTGCACCTTTGAAGAAAACGGAATTCTGCAATCCGTTCATAAACGAGTTCAAGACTCTTCTCTCGGGCATTGAACAGCTCATTTACGATTTCGAGCTGAACAAAGCGCTTGACGATATTATGAAGATGATCAGGAACACGAATAAGTATCTTGAGGACTGCGCACCGTGGCAGCTGTTAAAGACCGATACGGAACTCTGCGGGTCAGTGCTGTACAACGCCCTCGAAGCTGTAAGGCTCACAAGCCTGCTCCTATCGCCGGTGATCCCGAAGAAGTTCGAGGAGCTCAAGGACATCTTCAAAGGCGAGATCGAGCCTGAACTGGAATGGGGAAAACTTACTGCAGGAAAAGAGATCAATAAAGCGGTCTCGCTGTTCCCGAAGATCGAGGTCGAAAAGAAAGAGGAGAAGAAACCGGAGAGCAAAGCTCCTTCATCTGAGACCGGGATCGACATCGCTGATTTCGCAAAAGTCGAGATCAAGACCGGAAAGATACTCGAATGCGAGAATGTGGAAGGCAGCGACAAGCTTCTAAAGCTTCAGATAGACCTCGGAAGCGGTGATGTTAGGCAGATCATTTCGGGTATAGCTAAGTTTTATAAACCTGAGGACACAGTAGGGAAGCATGTGCTCGTCGCGTCAAACCTGAAACCTGCTATGCTCATGGGAATAGAAAGTCAGGGAATGCTGCTTTCAGTCAAGGCAGGTAAGAACCTTAAAATAGTCGAAATAAATCAGGAACTTCCGTTAGGCAAGAAGCTGAACTGATGACAACTTCAAAGTCTGACAATAAGAAAACGGGGGACAGGGGCGAATCTATCGCCTCTCAGTTCCTTGAAGACAACGGCTATAAGATAGTTCAGAGAAATTTCAGATATTCCACTTTCGGCGAGATAGATATTGTAGCGAAAAAGGACGGTACACTCATCTTCGTAGAGGTCAAGACCTACAGGACCGAAGAGTTCGGCGAACCTCTTTTACTCGTAAATCACAGAAAACAGGAAAAGATCCGAAAATTAGCTCAGATCTACATGCTCCAGAAAAAGATCGAAGACATAGACTGCCGTTTCGATGTCATAGGCATAAAATCTTCAAAAGCCGGATCCGACAATTCCGTCACTCACATTGAGAACGCGTTTTAAAAAAAAAATACTAACTTTTCCCGATTTTATTTGTCATAATTACCGGAGAGGATAAATTCTCCCGGAGAGCAAAATGGAAAAGATAAGATACTATACATACCTGGAAACGCTTAAGAAGATCACGGGCGAAGCTATTCTTTTCGGCAGATCTTCGGGTTCTGATAGCACAAAATTCAGATTGATAGCTGAAAGGTACGGCAGGATCATCAATTTACTGAATGAAAAGGGGTATCTGGACAACTCTCTATTCGATCCTGATGAAGATTCAGACCCGGAAGGTATTTATTCTAACATCTCACTGCTTATGGCATATCTCAGGGAGCACAGAAAATACGAATGAATATCTTAAACCTGCACATACTGAAGGAAGTTAAGAAAGGTAACGAAAAATATCATTCCAGGCTGATGGAACTATACAATCCAATGCTGAAAAGGCTCGCAGGTTTCCATCTGAACTCCTCTTATAACAAATATGCGGATATTGATGACAGTATTCAGGAAGTGTGGATAAAAGTATTCAGGTATATCGATGTCCTCGACGATCTTACAAAATTTCCTTCATGGCTGTCAAAGATCATGAAGAACCACTGCATAAATCTACAGAAAAAAAATACGGATTTTGTGAGAAAGCATATAATAACCGATCTTGAAAACAGGCAAGACCTGATAGAGAAGATCGAAGATGATAATATTCACGACATTAACATTTCAGACCGGACAGCTATGATGAGCGTACTGAATGAACTTCCGGAGGTTTATTCGGAGATACTGAAAATGCATTATTTTTCCGGTTTCAGGATCAAAGATATCGCTCTTACGCAGGGAATATCCGAGTCGCTCGTTAAATGGAGGCTGGTCAAAGCAAGAGAAATGCTGAAGAAAAAAACAAAAAATAAAATTAAAAATGACGGGAGGTAACAAATGGACAGAAGAAAACTGAGCAGTATGCTGAAAGAACTCAGAAATCTTGCAGATGAACTTGAAGGCAGGGAGATGAGTGCAAGTCTGATAAAGCACTACAATAACTTCCTGAGTATAGCTAAGAAGGAGGGCTACATCGAGGATGAAGGGCTTTTCTTTGAGGCTAATGACAATACAAGCGCATCAGAGATATTCGTTGACGCTGCGCTTCTGGGCAAATATCTTATGTCAACTGAAAAGGAAAAGCATTTCGAGGTGACGGTCGAAAGCGACAGACTTGAGGAAATGGAGCATAAGATCAGGATAAAAGAGCTCGAGATCGAGGAAAAGAGGCTTGCCCAGCAGGAAGCGGAACTGGCTATGGAAGCCGAAGCTCTTGAAAAGCATGCTGAAGAGCTCAAAAAGAGAAGAGTCGAGATCAGGATCGACAAGTAGCGAAGTATAAGGGCATCCCGTGTCATGCGGGATGCCTGTTTAATTTACTTAAGATTCTTTTTTACATTTATTTTCTTTTTCGCGACGGGTGTGATCTTACTGTCAACAGCCACTACATAATAAAACTTTTTACTTTCGGTATATGGAATAGTCCATGTTTCACCGACCGTTGGTATTACTTCTTCAGCAAAAGTGCCGTAGGGATCATTTGACGAATAAACTTTGTATGAAGCTGCTCCGGGAACAGGCGACCATGAAAGTATAAAGTCAGATCCTGATATGTTTGTTGTAATATTCTGTGGAACATCAACATTACCCCTAAGGATTATAAGTTGATCGGAATTGATCAAGTAGCTGAATATTGCAGTATCGGATACAGAGTTCACTGAATCTGCTTCAAGTTCATAAGCCCAGCTTCCGTCAGAGTTGGAAGTCCTTTTATACAACTTGATGATCGAAGATCCTGATTCATCCGAAACAGAGAGATCTTCGCTGACCGTTATTTTAATATCAGCTGTAAAATCACCGGTTCCGTACTTTCTTACAACCCAGTATTGTGAATCCATAACTGTGTTAACGTCCTGCGGTATTATATTCGGAGATAAATTTATCCTGCTTATTACAACTTCGATTGATCCTGATACAGAGTCAACATCAAGAACGATACCTGTTCCGGTAAAATCATACGAGCCTGCTGAAGCTATAGTTTGCGTACAAACCTCACCTGAACCGAAAGGTATAGTTGATGCTGTTCTGTTCGTATCATCCATATTAACTAAAGTTCCGTCATTGCCAGTAAACCGGTCTGTAACTGTGTCACCTGTGTTTTCATTTAGCTGCCAGTAGCTGACCAACCCGGTTTCTAAAGCTGTAAGAGGTATGTTCATACTTTCCCTGATCTGACTTTGAGTTCTCGCAGTGTTCCAGAGCTTTACTTCATCTATTTGACCGTTGAAATACCTTGAAGAATAATCAAGACCTATACAAAGAGAATTTGAATTATTAACTACATTTAAAGGTGATCCTGTAAGAGGCAGTTCCTCACCATTAAGGTAAAGATGCCTGTTCCCGTTATCGTTTACGGCTGCAACATGATACCATTTTCCTGCTTCAAGAAGATCGGCAGGACTGTACATTTCATCAAAACGTAAACTTCTATAAGGCGCTATATTGCTAAGTCTTAACATATAGCCGTTGGCTGAAGTTGTCTGATATTTAGATATTATACCAGCGGATGAAGTAAATACTTCCGGTTTGATCCAAGCTTCAAGAGTATAGCTGTTGATCAGGTCTAAAGTACTGTTGTCAGGTATGTTTACAAATTCATCATATCCGTTAAAACTTAATGACCCGCCCGGAATACCCTCCGGAAAATCACATGATCCGGTAAGTAAAATAAATTTCTGGTCCAGTTCAGAACTCGTATGTGATATCGAACCATTAAATGATCCTAGTGAATCAGGACTGAATTTTACATATATAGAATTGGTAAAATCTGTTCCTGTTCCTGAGATTATAACCGAGTTACTGAAGCCTGATAAACTGTCCAGAGAAATAGAAAACCGATCACCGCTACAGCTAATGTTAATTTCACTTTCCAGGTTTGATTGTTTTACATAATAATGTTTGATCATATTCCCACCTAGACCTATGCTGCCGCAATCCAGTTCTGATATTTCACGGGTGTATTGTTTAAGTACACCTCCATATTCACCGGCGAACAATTCAGGTTCATTATCACCGTTAATATCATAAACTAGCGGAGCGGCATACATTCCGACATCAATATTGGATATATCATCATTTATATAAGTAAAATTATCAGAATTAATTTCATCCTGTTCGTAGTGATTTATATTACCATCAAATTCTCCTACTAACATATCAAGCAGTCCGTCTCTGTCAAGATCTGTAAAAGCAGGTGC
>JAFGUL010000197.1 GCA_016938535.1 Candidatus Delongbacteria bacterium | reverse complement strand
GCAATTTCTTCGGCCTGTTTCCATGCCTCTTCTTTATCTCCGCCTCCAATCGAAGGGGCATTGAATTTGTACTGAGCCAGAAATATTCTCGCTTCAACATTTTTTGGATCTTTCTCGATGCTCAATTTAAGATTGTTCTGAATGCTGGAAGAATACATACCTTTAGTAAAGAAACTTACATTATTAATGTTGGCCATGTAAGATCTTGCTATCCAAAGATACAGAACAGAACTGTCTTTTACCTTCTCCTCCAGTTTCTCGAAATGTTCAATGGCCTCTTCATACTTTCCGCTTTTGTAAAGCAGTTCACCTTTCTTGAGATCTGGTATTTCGTTTGCGGCAAGGTTGACCGTCAGTAGGGTCAGGATCATAATTTTCAGTAGTTTCAATTTCATTTTGTTCCTTCTTTTTTCGTGTAAATTAAAGTACTTTGTTTTATAAAGTGAAATTTACAGAAGTTTTTGAAGGTTGTCAAGTATTTTGTTTCTATTTTATTTAAATTTTCTTAAATTTATTCATGAGTTAAACTAATTGAGAAATTATTATGAAAGACTACACGACTTATTCGAATCCGCTGATAGAAAGATATTCATCTAAAGAAATGAGCTATATTTTCAGTCCCGAGAACAAGTTCAGGACATGGAGGAAACTCTGGATAGCTCTTGCAGAAGCTGAGAGAGAACTCGGTCTCGACATTACTCAGGAGCAGATAGATGATCTTAAGATAAATGCGGATGATATTAATTATGATGAAGCTGAGGCAAGAGAAAAGATAGTCAGGCATGATGTCATGAGTCATGTTCACGCTTACGGGATTCAGTGTCCGAAAGCGAAGGGAATAATACACCTGGGTGCCACTTCAGCCTATGTCGGCGACAATACTGATCTTATTCAGATGAAGCAGGCTTTACTTGAAATACGCAAAAAACTCATTTTCCTGCTGGGCAGAATGAAAAAATTCGCGCTCGCGGAAAAGGACAGACCTGCTCTCGGGTTCACTCATTATCAGGCCGCGCAACTTACAACAGTAGGTAAAAGATGCGCTCTGTGGATGAACGAATTCATCCTAGATCTTGAGGAGATCGATTTCTGTCTGAACACTCTCCGCTTCAGGGGTGTCAAGGGAACTACGGGAACACAGGCTTCTTTTATGGAGCTTTTCGGTAACGACGAAGAAAAAGTTAAAATGCTCGATGAAATGGTGACTGGAAAGATGGGTTTTGATAAAAAGTTCATCGTTACAGGTCAGACTTATACCAGAAAGCTCGATTCAAGGATAATGCAGTGCCTTTCTTCACTCGCGCAGTCGGCCCACAAGACAACAAACGACATCAGGCTGCTTCAAAATCTGAAAGAGATCGAAGAGCCGTTCGAAAAAAAGCAGATCGGATCTTCAGCTATGGCATATAAGAGGAACCCGATGAGGTCCGAAAGGGTCGCATCGCTTTCCAAATACCTGATGTCGCTTTCAGTTTCGACGGCTATGACCGCATCGACACAGTGGTTCGAGAGAACCCTCGACGACAGCGCGAACAAGAGACTTTCAATACCGGAAGGCTTCCTTGCGGCGGATGCTATCCTGATAATCCTGAACAATATTTTTGACGGCCTTGTTGTTTATCCTAAACAAATTGAAAAAAGGATAAAATCCGAAATTCCATTCATGGCTACGGAGAACATTATAATGAACGCCGTGAAAAAGGGCGGAGACAGGCAGGAGCTTCACGAGAGAATAAGGGAACTTTCGATGGAAGCCGGAAGGAATGTAAAAGAACTGGGGCTAGAAAATAACCTTCTTGAGCTGATAGCCAATGAGTCGTCATTCAATCTTTCAGGAGAAGAACTTGACAGAATGACAGATCCTAAATTATATACGGGAAGATCTTCAGGTCAGGTAGATGAATTTATCAAAGAAGTCGTTGATCCTAAGCTTGTTGACGGAGATTCTGAAGAGATTGATTTCGAGCTTAAAGTTTAGGCTAATTCCGTGCCTGCTATTAAATAGAGCTTATAATTTGCGTAATAATAGAGATATAGATGATATTGAAGTGAGGATAATCTGTCTGCATGGATTTTTCGCGTTTTCCGGAGTCAGTTCAAGATAAATTAATGTATTTTTTATTTGTTACATTATGGTTGTTTTACTAAATTATGAATTATAAGAAAACACAACAGGTTGTGGCTATGTTTCCCGAAAGCAACTATATATTGTGTTTTTATGAAAATATGAAAATTACCGTACCGGAGATAAAATGTCATTTGTGCATTTACATAATCACTCACATTATTCAACCTTAGACGGTCTTTCCAAACCGAAAGACATGATAAAAGCCGCAAAAGAACACGGTCAGAAAAGTATGGCCATCACTGATCACGGAAATCTGATGGGAGTTCTTGATTTTTATCAGGAGGCTAAAAAACAGCATATAAAACCGATCATCGGCAGCGAATTCTATCTTGTTTACGACAGGAATGAAAAACTGAAGGGAGAGAAAAAATTCCACATCGTACTTCTTGCAAAGAATAAGGAGGGTTACAAAAACCTTTTATTTCTTTCTACAGAATCGAACCTTAATGCGTTTTACGGAAAACCCAGGATCGATCACGCTCTCTTAAAAGAATATTCAGAAGGGCTTATTGCACTAAGCGCCTGTCTTGCCGGCGAGATTCCTTCAGCTATAATGGAAGGCGATATTCAGAAAGCTAAAGAGGCGGCTCTATGGTATAAAGGCGTTTTCGGGAAAGATAATTTTTATCTTGAACTTCAGCACCATCCCGATCTTCCCGAGCAGGCAAAAGTGAATGAGGAGCTGATCAAACTTTCAGCGGAGCTTGAAATAGGTCTTGTAGCAACTAATGATTCACATTATGTATATAAAGAAGACGATGTGATCCAGGACGCTCTTATCTGTATTAATACAGGAAAGAATATAAACGAAAGGGAAGGAAGGCTATGCATGATGGGAGGGGACTATTCAATACTTTCCACAGAAAAAATGCAGAAATATTTCAGCAATATTCCCGAAGCTCTGGAAAACACAGTAAAGATCGCCGAAGCCTGTAATCTCGACATTAAATTCAACCGTAAGCTGATGCCGAAGTTTGAATGCCCGGAAGGATTTTCAGAAGACGAATATCTTGAAAAACTATGCATAGACGGTCTTGAAAAAAGATACGGTCTTATCAGATCAGATGAACAATATGCACTTAAGGATAAAAGTACTGCCGATAAGCTTCCCGCTGGTGTTGAAGAAATACTTTCTACAATGGATTTCGAGCTTAAAGTTGTTAAAGAAATGGGATTCCCCGGATATTTTCTTATAGTTCAGGATTTCGTTAACTGGGCAAAAAATAACGGAGTTCTTGTAGGACCGGGCAGAGGTTCGGCCGCAGGTTCCCTAATATCATATCTTACCGGGATAACAAATGTAGATCCTTTAAAATACGGACTTCTTTTTGAAAGATTCTTGAACCCCGACAGAATTTCAATGCCAGATATTGATATAGATTTTCAGGACGACAAGAGAGATCTTGTGCTTGATTATGTAAGAAAAAAATACGGGGAGAATAATGTTGTACAGGTAGTGACTTATCAGACAATGGGTGCGAAGAACTCGATAAGGGACATTGGAAGGGTGATGGGCGTAAGTATAGATGATGTCAACAAGATAGCAAATCTGATTTCATCGAGGCCAGGCACAACTATCGAGGCAAGCCTCAAAGAATCAGAATTTAAAAAATTCTACTCAGAAAACCCGCAGTTCAAAAACCTTATAGATATGGCCGGAAGGATCGAAGGTACTATAAGGGGAACAGGCACGCATGCGTGCGCTGTTATTATCAGTTCGGTTCCTGCACACGAGATCGTGCCGCTTCAGTATCCTCCGAGAGAAAAGAATACAGTTATTACTCAATATGAAGGTACACAACTCGACAAGATCGGACTTCTTAAAATGGATTTTCTCGGGATCAGGAATCTGACAATTATTTCAGAAACTCTCGACCTGATAAGAAAATATAAAAAGATAGACATCGATATTGAAGATCTTCCTTTCAACGATAAAAAAACTTTCAGACTTTACAGCAAAGGTATGACATCGGGAATATTTCAGTTCGAATCAGACGGGATGAAAAAATATTTGAAAGACTTAAAACCGAACCGCTTTGAGGATCTCGTTGCAATGAACGCTCTCTACAGACCGGGTCCGATGCAGTATATACCGGATTTTGTAAACAGAAAACACGGCAGGAATCCGATAGTTTATGATCATCCGCTTATGGAAAAATATCTGAAAGATACATACGGGATCACAGTCTATCAGGAACAGGTCATGCTTCTTTCGAGAGAGCTGGCAGGATTTACCCGCGGAGAGTCAGACAATCTGAGAAAGGCCATGGGTAAAAAGATCAGAAAAATGATGGACGAGCTTAAGGAAAAATTTATTGCAGGATGTTTGAACAATCCGGAATTTACAGGTCAGTTCGTTCCTTCAAAAGAATACAAAGATCCGGAAGCTCTGACAAAAAAGATATGGTCTGACTGGGAAAATTTTGCAGAATATGCATTCAATAAATCGCACTCTGTCTGCTATGCCTATGTTTCATATCAGACAGCTTATCTGAAGGCTAACTACCCGGTCGAATTTATGAGTGCCATGCTAAACAGCGTAAAAGATAATTCGGAAAAAGTACTGTCCTATATTGAAGAGTGCGGTAATATGGGGATTAAAATAATAAGGCCTGATGTAAATTACAGTCAGAATACTTTTGCGCCTACCGGAACAGGGGAGATCACTTTCGGTCTTCAGGCAATAAAGAATGTAGGTGCAAAAGCGATAGAATCAATAATAGAAACGAGAGAAAGTTCAGGAAAATACACATCCGTTTACGATTTTCTGGAGAGAATAGATATCTCGAAAGCGAACAAGCGTGTCTTAGAGCACCTGGCGTATGCGGGGGCTTTAGATTCTCTAGGGCATCACAGATCTCAGATAGTCGAAGCTCTCGATGTTCTTCTTCCTCATTTTCAGCAGCTCGCTTCAAAAAAGGCCGACTGGGAGATAAGCCTGTTCGGAGAATCATCGGATGAGGATGTCCTTGTTGACCATCCGCCGCTTCCTGCCATTAACGAATGGGAAAAGTCAAAACTTCTCGAAAAAGAAAAAGAGCTGATCGGGCTTTATGTTTCGGGACATCCGCTCGACGATTACATGGACATAGTGACTTCCCTTAATACCGGAAAATCAATAGAACCTGAACATTTCAGAAATGATGAGCAGTTCGTAATAGGCGGAATGATAAAGGATATTTCGGTTAAGATCACTCGAACAGGAAAGACAATGGCTAAAATTGCTGTTATTCTTCCTAAAGGCGATCATGAGGTAGATCTTTTTCCGCAGACTTATGAAAAATATAAGGATGAGATCATTGCGGGACAGGTTTTCTTTTTCCAGTATAAAGTTTCAAAAAGAAACGGCGATTTCAGACTTTTCGTCGATGAAGTTTTTAGTTATGAAAAAGCAAAAGAGAGATTCTCGGGAAAGACTAAAAAGATCAGAATCAATCTTCAGCCTGCGGAAATAGATGACACCTTGATCTCGGAATTTGTTGAATATCTCGAACAAAATAAAGGCGACAAAGAACTTTATTTTAAGATCAGTATGAATGGCGGCAGCTTTGATCTGAAATCAGATAATTACAGAGTGAACGGCTCGATAGGTTTTATAAAAGGTCTCAGAAACATTCTCGGTGAAGAGTGCATAGATTTTTCATAGAATTATCTTTTTTATATTTTAAATTTTATGTATATTATTAACCTGTATGGGTAAAGGTGAGATAAACAATTTATTCAAGTATGAAACAGAGCTTTATTTCGAGGGATATAAGCTTGTTGCCGGCGTTGACGAAGCCGGAAGAGGACCGCTTGCGGGGCCTGTTGTCGCCGCTGCAGTTATATTCAGACAGGGTACTGCATTAGAAGGGGTAAATGATTCCAAGAAGGTCTCGGCTAAGAAAAGGGAGGCTCTTTTCTACGAAATAAGAAAAAGTGCAATTACATACGGCATAGGTATGATCTCAAATAAACGGATCGACGAAATAGATATTTTGAGAGCCACTTTCGAAGCGATGAAAAGGGCTGTCTCAAGACTCAGCTTAGATCCTGATTTCATTATCATAGACGGAAGGGACGAACCTTTTGACACTCAAAATCAGAAAAGTATAATAAAGGGTGACAGCTTATCATATTCAATTGCTGCAGCTTCTATACTCGCAAAGGTCACAAGGGATAAGATAATGAATTTTTATGACAGAATATATCCTCAATACGGTTTTTATCACAATAAAGGTTACGCAACCCCTGATCATATAGAAGCTATAGAGAAGTACGGAAGGTGCCCGATCCACAGGAAAACTTTCAGACTTCAAAAAGAAAAAGACCCGCAACTTAGGATAGAGTTTTAATGGTATATTTCATTGTTATAATATTTATTTCAGGTCTGGTTTATATTTCTTACATAGAAAATTTCAGGTCCGGTTTAAAAAGGCTAAGGAATGATCTGCCTGATACGGGCAGGAAAGAACTGCCGGAACTTACTGTAATAATCCCCGCAAGGAACGAGGAGAAAAATATTTCCGCGACAGTAAATTCAGTTCTGAATCAAAATTATCCTCAGAAATTGTTCAAAGTGATAGCAGTAAATGACAGATCAACTGATTCAACGGGAGAAATACTGGACAGACTTTCAGGTATTAACAGCAATCTCACTTCAATTCATATAAAAGAAGTATCGAACAATATTTCACCAAAAAAGAATGCGATCCTTGCTGCAGTAAGAATGAGCGGAAGCGATATCATTGTTACGACCGATGCTGACTGTGTTCATGATAAGAACTGGCTCAGATCGATGGTCAATCCTCTGACAGCTGCCGGCAGTTCAGATGTGGGTATAGTTGCCGGACTGACGGTTTTTTCAAAAAAATATAATTCTCCGATTGAAGCGTTCTGGCAGAAAATGCAGAACATAGATTATATATCGCATTCGCTGATCGCTGCGGGTTCGATAGGGAACGGCAGG
>JAFGUL010000196.1 GCA_016938535.1 Candidatus Delongbacteria bacterium | reverse complement strand
CGGGAGTTGTACTGTAATACACTCCTTTCGTTATCATCTGTGCGCCGCCGTCATCCGTAACAATACCTCTTACCCTTGCAGTGCTTACAGTAGTAAACTCAGGCGAAAGGGTAGAAACAGACGGCAAAACAGCAGTGAGCGGACCGTTGTTATACTCATAAGCTCCGATATCCCAACCTGAACCCTGTGGCCGCAAACTGCCTGTAATGTCCGTTTCGCAAGAAACATTCCAATAGACTCCTGCATCAATGCACGGAGACAGCGACTGAAGAGAATAATCATGATGATCAGGATCGGTAAAATATGGTGAGTTGGCATCGCCGGCATTTGATGGCGAAAGATTTATATTCGTAATTCCTGCATAGCCGCCCTCTATCGCATTGTGGAAAATGTAACCGCCATAATAGTAATTATCGTATTGAATAGCATTTCCTGTGTTCTGCCAGAAAATATTGTTTGTCATCTTCAGTCCGGTTATATTACCCGTAAAAGAAACTATACCTGATACATTGACTCTGTTTTTTACAAATGTGCAGTTAATTATTAATGTATTTTCCCGATAGCATAAAATTGCACCGCCGCCACCATAATTTGTTTCATTATTATAAAACAGACAATTTTCAAATGTTACATCATAACCCCATGAGTCCATAAACACAGCTCCGCCTTGTTGAGACGCATAATTATCTCTGAATGTACAGTTTCGAAATACTGAATCATAGCCCCAGACATATACACCGCCGCCGTAAGCATTTGGATTTACATGTCCATTAGCATTACCATCGCGAACCGTAACACCGTCTAGAATCGGTACAGCCCGCATCACATGATAACAGTTATCGGAGTTATCTCCTTCTATCCCGATATCACCTGAAAAAATAGTTTCATTATTTTTGATGTCTCTTTGAGATAAATCAGTTTCATAACCTGCAAATCCGCCGTATATGTTGTTGTGGTTCGGTAAAAATGTCATATCTCTTTCATCCTCAGGATCAGAAACATTTCTGGAAGGTTTGTATGTACCTTTGGCTATCCAGAAATCGGCATCCTGAATAGAATCGATAATATCCTCAAGTTCTTCAGCTCCGCCTGCATTCTCCCAAGAACTGCCGTCTCTCAATCCACTACCATCATGGGTTATGTATCGCCTCGGATTTGCGCTGTATACCTGAAAAGCTATTGTTAGCAATGTCAGGATGATTATTTGTTTTATCTTCATTTTATCCGCCATATTATTATAGTTAATATAACAATAAATTGGACAAATTGCTTTACACATTATAAATTTATCAAGATTAAAATAGAGGAAAAGCATGTCTACAAAAAATCGGGAATAGTCCAACAATAAAAGTGTCTAGATTATGGAAGCCACAGTATTTGTCAACACAAATAAAAAAAATCTTGCTAGTGATCTTTTATCTGAAATAGCTGTAATAATTGCACTTTATATTGCCGTTAAAGAGCTTCCGTTTTCTTTCTGCTCTGCCGAAAAGTTCCTGGAAGGAGGGATGAGCCGTGATGATATTAGCCGACCATCCGGGTTTTCTCTGAAGAACTGTCTTCAGGCTCAAATAGAGCCTTTCGGCCTCATTGCGATCTGACAATCTCTCGCCGTACGGCGGGTTCGTAATGACCGCGCCGGGTTGCCCTTTCAGCTTCAGCATCTCCACGGGAACATTTTTAAAAACGGCGCAGTCTTCGACTTCGGCGTTCTGCGCATTGACTGAAGCGGCGGCAATGATTGCGGGATCTTTGTCGTATCCGAATATCTCAGCTCTCTCACACGGCCTGATCATATCCATCGCTTCAGAGGCCGCTGAATTCCACACTATTTTGTCAATAAAGTCCCATTTCATCGAAAGAAAATGCCTGTTCAGGCCGGGAGCCATGTTCTTCTTTATCATCGCGGCCTCGATCGGTATTGTACCAGATCCGCAGAACGGGTCTACCAGCGGCTCGCCGCTTTTCCAGCCGGACAGCATTATCAGTCCCGCAGCGAGGGTCTCCTTTATAGGCGCGTCACCTGTTGCGCCCCGGTAGCCCCTTTTGAAAAGCGCATCGCCGGAAGTATTAAGCATCAGCCTTCCGATGTCGTTGTTTAGCTCGATCTCTACAGGAAACAGGACGCCGTCCTCGATTATCTCATTCTTGCCAGTACGGTCTCTCAGACGCTCGATGATAGCTTTCTTAGTCATTGACTGAGCAACGGGAACTGAATGTATCTTTGAATCTGCCGATCTTCCTTTAACAACGATCTGTCCTCTTTCGCTGATGAAATTCTCCCATTCAACAGACCTTACGCCTTCGAACAACTCGTCGAAATCGTGCGCCGGGAATTCGGAAAGCACGATATGGACTCTGTCAGCAGTGCGCAGAAACAGGTTCGTTCTGGCTAAAGCCAGCTCATCTGACTTAAAATAAATACGGCCGTTATCAATGCTTTTTATCTGATAACCAAGGGAAACAATTTCTCTTTTGAGAACTGATTCAAGGCCGAATGTGCATGTAGCTGCGAGATACAGTTCCATTATATAAAATTACCGGTCTTCGATTCTATCTTGACCATTATTTCATGAGTACACTTCATGGATTCAAGGTGCTCCATCACTTCATCGTGAATGTTTGAAGCATATATTTCCTCATCCGGCTCTAAAGTTATTATAATGAATATATCCTGACCGTCTATCCTGATCCTCTGAATGTTTTCATTGTCGACGAGATTTACACCGTGCTTGGGATGCATTACGTTTTTTAGAATATTAAGAAGCGCCTTTTCAGTTAAAACTCTTTTCTCGTCCTGTATTCTGCCGATCTTTTTTTCGAATTCCCTGATCGCTGCTTTTATTCCGTTAATTGCCAGAACACTGCAGTGCATTTTAACAGGCGGCAGGCCTCCAAGCTCGTTAGCAGCTTCAGTAGTCCCCATTTTCTTGACTTCGTCAATGTGTTTTCCCAAAACCATTTCGGTGGCAATTGAAGCAGTAGCAATATTTGATGCGCAGCCGTATGACCTGAATTTAATATCCTCGATTATAAGCGTTTCGGGATTTATTTTGAGCGTGTAATTGACCATGTCTCCGCATGCGGGGCTTCCTTCCGTCGCTTCTGCATTCGCATCCGAAATAGTACCCAGGTTTCTCGGTTTTGTAAAATGATCGATCGTTTTTTCAGTATATTTTAGCGCCATTTCTTATTCCCCGTTGTTTTTGTTTTTATAGAAAGTCTTTGCGTTTTTATTTAGCAGTTCGCTGTGTTCTTCAGGTATGAAGGAAGACATACTTCTCAGAATACTTACAACTTCAGTAACGTTTTTGATCGTTTCGTCGATCTCATTTTCAGTGTTGTATTTTGAAAGAGTAAATCTTATTGAACCGTGAGCCTGCTCGTGTTTGAGACCTATCGCTGTCAGGACGTGCGACGGCTCAAGCGTTTTGGAAGAACATGCCGATCCGGAAGACACGCAAACTCCTCTAAGCGAAAGATGCATCAGAATAGCTTCTCCTTCTATATAATGAAAAGTTATATCTACATTGTGGGGAAGTCTCATACCCAGATTTTCTCCCTTGGGCCCGTTGAGAGTTATATGGTCTATTTTTGTCAGTCCTTCAATAAGTCTGTCCCTGAGTTTTATGATCCTTTTGTTATTTGCTTCAAGATCCCTGTACGCTATCTCCGCGGATTTTGCGAATCCCATTATAGCCGGCAGATTCTCGGTTCCGGGTCTCAGATTAAACTCGTGGGATCCTCCCTCCATCAGTTTCTTAAGCTTTACGCCCTTTCTTATATATAGGGCTCCTATGCCTTTGGGGCCGTGGTTCTTGTGAGCGTTAAAAGTCATAAGGTCGATATTTTCTTTTTTTACATCAATTTTAAGCTTCCCGAAAGCCTGAGCTGCGTCGGTGTGGAAAAGAACCCCCTTTTCTCTGCATATTTTTCCTATCTCTTTAATATTCTGTACCGTTCCGATCTCGTAATTAGCGTAAATCACGGACACGAGTACAGTTGTCACCTTAAATTTGCTTTTCAGGTCTTCGATGTCCAGAAAACCTTCAGGGTCCACCTTAACTTCGTCCACTTTGTATCCTTCATTCTTAAGCCTGTGAGCGACTGCTTTTACGGAAGAGTGTTCAATTGAAGATATTATAATATGGTTGCCTTTATTCTTCAAATACTCAGCCACTCCATTAATAGCCATATTGTTAGATTCTGTAGCGCCGGAAGTAAAAATGATCTCTTCAGGTGCCGCATTGACTGATCCGGCAATTGTATTTCTCGCCCATAGCAGGTTCTCGTCCGCCTCTATACCCAGATTATGCAATGAAACCGGATTCCCGTAGGAAGTTTTGTAATATCTGAGCATAAAATCAAGAACATCTTCATCTATCCTTGTGGTGTCGCCGTTGTCCAGGTATATTATATCATGATCCATATTAATAACTCCGCTAATTATTCTTTACGCTAAATTTAACGATTTATGCAATTATATGTTATGATTTAAAGCATTCATTCGATTATTTTCTCAAGCAGTCCCGCATATGAATTTATTATTCTTTCACCCCAGAGAAGAGATATCATTATTCCCGCCGAAAGAAAAGGTCCGAAAGCGAGCCTCTGCTTAAAGAAGACCAGCCTGAACAAAGCGATATTGTAAATATTCTTAAGAGAATCAAAGGTAATTTGACTTTCATTTGCTGTTCTTTTTAGTTTGTCGAGCGCGATCTCACTTTCCCTAAAAAAGAAATCCTTGTAATAAACGAGGGCTGTATCGGAAAGGTATTTCTGCATTAGTTCCGCATCGTCCGGATCAATTTCCTTCTCTATCATCTCGATCATATGTTTCTGTTCGGAAGTGTATCCGTTGAACTGGAAATATCTGTTGTGAAGTAAAAGGAAATCCAGTCTGTCGGTCTTTGTTTTGAGCTTATCCGCCTCTGAACGGATCTCGGAAATAGAATTAAGCAATTTCCCGCTGCAGTTCGATCTGATCATTTCAGTCAGCGATGACGAAAGTTTTTCAAGCGAGTTCTCGACAGCAAATTTATGCATGAGCTTAAGATTGTCAATGTATGAATCGTAACCGATCAGGTCTTCTGATAGAACTTTGTTCAGCATTTTAGTGTCTGAAATGCCGGCGGATTCGATCTTTTTAAGCATATCCGACGCCATGATACTGTCATCGATCGCGGCGTACCGGAAGAACAGCCTTACACACACCTCGGGTTCAGGTTCATTGTCTTTTAGTAATTCAAGAAGTTCTTTCTTAGTTTTTTCGAAAATATCTTTATTCAGGTCACGGAATAACTGAAGTTTGAGCCCGAGTATATCCGCATTTTTATCTATGCTCTTAATTTCAGAGCAATTCATTTTCTGAGCGATATTTATGAACCGGTATGTTTCTTTCTTTCTTTTCATCAGGTTCAATACGGACGGAACGGCATAAGAGACAACGGCAAGAAGCGATCCTATTATGAAAGCGGTAAGAGTGAGCTTAGGCCCGAGCATAAGGCCGGCGGATCCCAGCAGAAAAAGATCACCCATTCCCATAGCTTCCTGCTGATATATGATCTTCCCGACCTTCTGAATCGCATATAGAATTCCGAATCCGGTAAGTCCTCCAAGTAGAGATCCAGAGAGACCTGCTGGCAGGAATTCGTAGCCAGAAAGGTTTGTAAGTATTGCCAGGACCGAGATAATGAGCAGAGTAATATTCAATCCGTGAGGTATGCTGTATGTTTTAAAGTCGATGATCATGATACAAAGAAGCGTGTATGCAAGAGCGATATAGAATATCAGTTCAACAGAAGGACCGGTATAGAAAAAAAGTCCCGTCGCGACTGATCCGGAGATTAATTCTACCAGAGGATATTCGAAAGATATGGGCAGTCCGCATGACGAGCATTTCGCTTTTAAGAAGATCCAGCTTATGACAGGAATGTTCTCGTACCATTTGATCATGTGGCCGCATTTAGGGCATGAGGAGGGAGGAGAGACTATTGAAAGTCCGTTGGGAACCCTGTAGATCACCACATTGAGGAATGATCCGAAGATCATACCGAATATGAGGTATAAATACCACGATGAAAACAGTACTTTGGAGGCTTCTGACACCATTTCTCCCTGAATTACTTGCAGACCAGGTTAAATGTAAATAAAAAAAAACTAAATTCAAATCAAAATTCTTGTTGGAATTTTCGCGTAAATTGCTTATTATAAGAATAATAAAAAAATTAAACGGGAGATGATATATGAAATCGAAGGGAACTGTGTCCCAAATGCGGGGAATATTTGTTGCTCTGCTTTTGACGATCCTGTCAGTCTGTTACGCTCAGGATCAGTACACAATAAATCACAGAGCGTCCGGAGACAGCGGATCATTTTCTGTTGATAAGGGAAGCACAGCCGATCCGAAAGTTAAGATCACTGTTGAGGAGATCAGCGTTTCTGTTTCGGGAAAATCGGACAGATCGGTGACCGCCACAGCGGAGTTATCAGTAGAATACCCGCCCGAAGTGCCTAAAACTGTAAGAGCAGTTGTCAGAAGTTATGCTGACCCGGATTTTGAAAGGCAGGTAGAATATGAGCAGAGTGAGGGATCAGAGGGCATTTATGAAGAGAAGCTTGAGGATGTCCAGGAATCATCTGTACCGACAAAATTGTATCTTGAAGTAACCGTCGAAGGCGAGACCGAGCAGCATGTTTTCTGGGACAAGAACGATCTGGAATCTATCGTCTCAGGAATTAATAACCAGTACGGCGTAAACCTTGAAGTTGTAGGAGAAGGAAGATCAGTAGCCGTAAGGAACGCCGCGTTCGCAAAGAAAGTCGAGGAAAAATCAGTAAGCAGGAGGTCATACGCCTCGAGTATAATGATTGAGAACGGAAGTTATTCAGATGTACTTAAATTCGATGTTATATATTTAGAGAAAGAGCTTGTAAATGATGCGATCTTGCCTAAAGAAAGTATAGGGAACTTTACTGTTATAATCGACAGCTCTGATATGTATGTTAACGGAAACAAAATACCGGACAGACTTCTGGTGAAATACAGGAAGATATTCAGTAAATTTTCTTTCGGGGTCAGCGACATATAAACATACGGTGAGAAATGCAGAGAACAGTAATAAATACGGCCTTCCGGACATTTTGGCTGTTTTTTTTGTTGCTGTCGGTTTTTGACAATATTCTAACGGCTTATGAGAAAGTACCGCTGGTCATTTCCCATAACGTAAATAATCCTCCGTTCAAGTTCATCAATGAATCGGGCGAGTCTGACGGTATACTTATAGAAATATGGAAGCTGTGGTCGGAAAAGACGGAAATCCCCGTTTCTTTTACTGCGGATAGTTTTGAAAATACTATTGAAATGGTAAGGAACGGAAAAGCCGGCATTAATGCGGGATTGTTCAAAACTTCAGAAAGAGACAAGTTCCTTGAATTCTCAGAACCTGTGCTGGAATTAAAATATTACCTGTTCTGCGAAAAATCGCTTCTTAGAACAGGACTGACTTTGAGCGGCATCAGTTCATATGTGATCGGGGTTCCGGAAGGTTTTTCAGCCAGTTTCGCAGAAAAGAGATTCCAGGAAGGCACTGTAAGAGTGTACCCGGATATTCCTTCATTGTACCGTGCCTGTGAAAACGATTCCGTCAGCGTCTTTATCTCACCCGCAGAGAACCTTGAATATTATCTTGAAACTTCGGGTAAAGAGAACAATTATGCATTGGTTGACAGCAGACCTATGTTCATTGAGAGTTACAGAGCTGCGGCTGCGAAAGGCAATAATGAACTTATTGAAACAGTAAATAAAGGTTTTAAAAAAA
This sequence comes from Candidatus Delongbacteria bacterium, assembly GCA_016938535.1. Next base: position 8,662 of record JAFGUL010000196.1, on the reverse strand, counting down.
TCTCCGCTGAAGAGATAGAGGCTGTTAAAGAGATATGGTTGGACAATATGAAAAAATCATACTCGTTCCGTTCAGTTAAAAATCCTGTTTTTTCAGCTGATGAGCTTGAATTTATAAATACGGCCGGAGAGTTATATATTTCCGGTGATCCTGACTGGCCTCCGCATTCGGCTTATGATCAGAGCGGGGAATATGTAGGAATAATTCCTGAGTTATGGGATGTTATTTTAAAAAGATCAGGATTAAGGGTTGAAAGGATAAGAGCCGACAACTGGGCTCAGACGATCGATCTTTTAAAGGGAAAAAAAATAGATGTCATAGACTGTGTATCCCGAACAGAAGAAAGATCAAAATATATTGATTTTACCGATATAATATTCTCATCAAGTCTGGTGATAATCGGGAGGCTGGATACTGACTATATAAACGGACTGAATGATATAGGCGAACTTTCGCTTGCTGTGCAGGAAGGGACATCTGAGATCGAATTAATAAAAAGAGATTATCCTTTGATCAAATTCGTCTACTATTCAGATCCTGATATGGCCTATAGAGATGTTTCGGCAGGAAAAGTGGACCTCTTTCTCCGTCACCAGTCTGATTTTACATATCAGAAAAAACAGAAAATGCTTTCAAATCTCAAAATTGTCGGGCCGACCGAATATACCCGTGATTACAGGATCGGAGTTCAAAAAGGAAACGCAATGCTTCTCAGCATTCTGAATAAAGCTCTTGCACTGGTAACAGAAGAAGAAAAGAACACTATATTCGATAAATGGATAGGTACTGAAAGATCCGTTATTGATTATGCAATTGTCTGGAAGATAATTCTGATCTCAATGCTGGTAATTCTGGTTGTAAGCTACTGGAACCGTAAACTCTCAAGAGAGATAGATCTGAGAAAAAAAGCCGAATCCGAACTCGTTAAAGCCATGGAGAAAGCAGAATCGGCAACTAAGGCAAAAAGTGAATTCTTAGCCAATATGAGTCATGAGATAAGAACACCGATGAATGCGATTTTAGGTTTCTCTGATCTTTTGAAGAAAACATCACTTTCTAATACACAGGAATCGTATCTGAATACCATAAGGTCGGGAGGAGAAACGCTTCTGAATATTATCAATGACATTCTGGATATCTCTAAGATAGAAGCCAATAAACTTGACATAAATAAAAATTATTTTGATCTATATTCTCTCATTTTTGAGTTAAAGCAGTTTTTTAAAGACAAACTTGAAAGTAAAAACCTGGAATTTCTGATAGAGAACCAGCAGGACCTTCCGAGGATCATATTCATGGACGAATTGCGCATGAGGCAGATCTTTTTCAATCTGATAAGCAATGCGATCAAATTTACCGACAAAGGTTATGTGAAAGTAATAACATCGTTCAGCGGCAGAAGTAATGACAAGATAGACATGAGGATAATTATCGAGGATACCGGAACAGGAATAAAGATCGAAGACCGGGAAAGGATATTCGACGCGTTCGAGCAGGCAGGAACTACGGCTAGATCGAAAAAATTTCAGGGTACGGGACTGGGTCTTGCAATAACTAAGAAACTCGTATTGCTGATGGACGGTAACATAACCGTGGACAGCGAATTCGGAAAAGGCTCGAAATTCATTCTTGATTTTAATGGAGTTGTAACCGATGCAGATTCATCATCGATGAAAAAAAATTCCGGTAAAAAGGATGAAGATGTAACTTTCGACGGCGCAAAAGTACTTATAGCTGACGACATTGAATCGAACAGGCTTCTTCTGAAAGAGATCTGCAGAGAAATGGGAATGGAAACGCTGGAGGCTGAAAACGGCCGTCAGGCACTTGATATAATAAAACTTCATGTTCCCGACCTGATCCTTATGGATGTCAGGATGCCTGAAATGGACGGGTATGAGGCTGTTGAGATAATCAAGAACGATCCTTCGCTGAGGGATATTCCTGTTATAGCAGTAACAGCATCCGTAATGTCATCCGATAAAGCCATGATAAATAAGGCCAGGTTTGACGGTTATATTCGAAAACCCGTGATCCTGCGCGAGCTTACCGACAATTTAAAGAAGTTCCTGAAACATGAGACTAAAAACGTATTAAAGGAAACCGGGTCTGAAATAGAAGATGATATCAAAGATCTTGACGGATTGCTGGCAGTTCTGGAAAACGAAACGGTCTCAGAAATAATTGCTGCCCGAGAGAAACATAATTTTTCACAGATAAAAGACCTTTCGCGCAAGATGAGGGCACTTTCTGACAAGCACAATTCTTCAAGGTTGAGAATTTATTCGGATAAGTTGTTCGCTTCAGTTATGAAATACGATATAGAAGAAATTAAGATCATTATCAATAATTTTGACGACCTGGTTGAGACTTTGAAAAATAACGGGGGTATAAAATGACAGAAAAAAATCAGAAAATACTGGTGATCGATGATTCTCCAAAAAACATTCAGGTAGTAGCGAATTTTCTTCAGAATGAAGGGTATGATCTCTCTTTTGCATCCGACGGAAAAGAAGCGGTGCAGATCATGAAAAAGGAGAATTTCGATCTGATACTGCTGGATGTAATTATGCCTGAAATAGATGGTTTTGAAGTTTGTAAAAAGATCACTTCAGATCCTTTATATAAGGACATTCCTATATTGTTCCTTACAGTGAAGACCGATCCGGACAGTATAATCAGAGGTTTTGAAAGCGGTGGTGTAGATTACATAACAAAACCTTTCAATCCTTATGAGCTGCTGGCAAGAATAAGAACCCATTTAAGGCTTAGAGCGGCCCAGACAAAGCTGAAAAGCAATAATGAAAAACTCATAGAAGAAATGAGATTGAGGCATAAAACTGAAAGACAGCTTAAGAATCTTAATGCCGAACTTGAATATAAGGTCAGTGAAAGGACCAAGCACATCTATAAACTGGCAGGTATTATTGATCAGCTTTACGAGGATGTAATAATCACGAATAAAAATGGTATAATAGAATATGTTAACAGATCATTTGAACGAAGTACGGGTTTTTCTTCCGATGAAGTGATAGGAGATATTCCCAGATTTCTGGAAAAAGGAATATACTCGGAAAAATTTTATAACGAATTGTGGTCCGCAATAAAAAGCGGAAAAACATGGAGAGGTGTTTTTGATAATGTCAGGAAAGACGGAACTAAATATCAGGAAGAAGTGACTGTGGTTCCCATAATGAACCATGGAGAAGAACCTGAAGGCTATTTTTCTTTAAAGAGAAACATATCGGATCAGAAATAGCAATTTAATATTTTTGTTTTATGGTAAATGTTGTGAAAAATATTCATTTGACATTGAGTTTATTTTTAATTAACTATCTGAATGTAGTATTAACCTAAAAGAAAGGCACAATGACAGTTGTTGCGGAAATAAAAACGGGAGATCTGTTAGTTATAAGGGGAGATGTCTGTAAAACTATCGAAGCTGTTAAAGAAACAGACGGCAGATACAGACTTAAAATGTTCAATTTCACGAACGGCAGTGAGTTCTTTGAAGTATCAGATGGCGAAACATCTGTCGAAAAGTCCAGTTATGAATCATATGAATTCGTACTCAAAGAGAAGAAAACTGATTCTCTCGTATTTCAGAGCGGCTCCGGTGAGGAACAGGTAGAGGTGCCGGTCTCGGTACTGGGAGAGAATGTCAAACTGCTCAGGAACGATGAAACGGTATTTATCAAGTATGTGAGCGGATTGATCGCAGATATCGAACTGCCCAAGATCGTAGTACAGATAGTAGAATCCACCGAGGATATAGAAAAAGACAATACAAGAACAGAATTCATTAAAGAAGCTAAACTACTGAACGGAAAAAGTATAATCGTTCCGGCATTCATAAAGAACGGCGATAAAATTAAGATACATCTTGATACAGGTGAATATATCTGCCGGGACTAAAATAATAAGTTATAATATGAAAAATAAAAGGGATTGAAAATGGAAAAGATGCTCTTACTAGGAGACGAGGCTCTCGCACAGGGCGCGATCGATGCAGGAATGTCCGGCATGTATGCGTATCCCGGTACGCCTTCAACTGAGATCATGGAGTATGTTCAGAGATCAGGTTATGCAGCGGAAAGGAACATCCACAGAAAATGGTCCGCCAATGAAAAAACGGCAGCGGAATCAGCTCTGGGAATGTCATATGCTGGAAAAAGATCTATGTGCGCCATGAAACATGTGGGATTAAATGTTGCTGCGGACTGTTTTATGAATTCAGCTATAACCGGTGCTAATGGCGGAACAATAATAACCGTAGCTGATGATCCTTCGATGCACTCTTCTCAGAATGAACAGGATTCAAGAAATTACGGCAAATTCGCTCTAATGCCGACCTTTGAACCCTCGAACCAGCAGGAATGCTACGATATGGCTTTTCACGCCTTCGGTATGAGCGAAAAATATCAGATACCGATCTTAATGAGGCTTACCACAAGACTTTCGCATTCCCGGAGCGGAGTACTTCCGAAAAAACCGCTGGAACAGAATGAGCTCAGTCTGCCTGAAGATAAAAGGCAGTTCGTTCTTCTTCCTGCCATAGCAAGAAAAAGGTACAAAATGCTGCTTGCCAACCAGGAAAAATTCGAGCAGGAAAGTGAAACATCGCCTTTCAATTCATATCATGAAGGAAGCGATAAAACCACAGGTATAATAGCCTGCGGTATCGCTTATAATTACCTTATGGAAAACTATATCGGCACTCAATGCCCCTATCCTGTACTGAAGATCAGCCAGTATCCTCTTCCGAGAAAGCAAATTGAGAAAATAACATCCGAGTGCGATACCGTTCTGGTTCTTGAAGAAGGCTCGCCCATCGTGGAAGAAATGCTTAAGGGATATCTCGGGAATTGCCTTAAAGTAAGAGGAAGACTGGACGGTTCACTTCCGAGGGACGGCGAGCTTAATCCGAATCTGGTTTTGCAGGCCGTTACCGGTAAAATTTCAAGCGTTCTCAGCGTTCCTCAAATTGTCGCGTCAAGACCCCCCAAGTTCTGTAACGGGTGCGGGCATATTGACGCATATAACGCTCTGATCGAGGTCATGAAGGAGTACGGTGACGGGCATGTACTTGCGGATATAGGCTGCTACACATTAGCCGCGCTTCCGCCGTTCCAGGCCATCAACTCGTGCGTTGATATGGGCGCGTCAATCACGATGGCCAAAGGCGCTGCGGACGCCGGGCTGTTCCCGGCAATAGCCGTAATAGGGGATTCTACCTTCACGCATTCCGGGATGACAGGTCTGCTGGACGCCGTGATCGAGAACACTAACATGGTAGTTATCATACTGGACAACTCAACTACCGGGATGACCGGCGGCCAGGATTCGCATGCGGTTGACAGGCTTGTCTCGATCTGTGAAGGGCTCGGAGTCCATAAGGATCACATAATCAGGGTGGTTCCGCTTAAAAAGAATCACGACGAAATGGTGAAAGTGATCAGACAGGAGATAAACTACAAAGGTCTGTCAGTGATAATTCCAACAAGAGAGTGTATGCAGACATTGAAGAGAAAGACAAAAGCCAATAAATAAGGACGGTAAAATATGAAAAAAGATATAATTTTAAGCGGGGTCGGAGGACAGGGAATACTTTCGATAGCGACCGTAATAGGTTACGCCGCAATAGATTCCGGTCTCTTTATGAAGCAGGCAGAGGTCCACGGAATGAGTCAGAGAGGCGGAGATGTCCAGTCTCATTTGAGGATATCGGACAGAGAAGTGTGTTCAGACCTTATACCTTTCGGCGGAGCGGACATGATACTTTCTATCGAGCCCATGGAGTCGTTAAGATATCTGCCATATCTGTCTTCTGACGGATGGGTGATAACCAACAGCACGCCTTTCGACAATATTTCAAACTATCCTCAGATGGACGATGTGAAGAGTGAGATAGCTAAAATTAAAAATCACATACTTATCGACGCGGACGATATAGCGAAAAATATCGGATCTCCAATGTCTATGAACATGGTAATGATCGGAGCGGCTTCAGATTACCTCGGTCTTGATTTCGGTAAACTTGAAAAGGGCATAAGATTCATATTCGGAAGAAAAGGCGATGAAGTTGTGAACAAGAACCTCGAAGCTTTAAAAGCCGGTAAGGAATTCGCCGGAAATTTTCTGAAAAAATGAAATTCTATAAAATGCACGGTGCCGGGAATGATTTTATTTTCTTTACAGGAAATAAAATCATGTCCTGCGCAGCAATACAAAAGTTATGCGACAGAAATTTCGGGATCGGTGCGGACGGAGTTATAATAATCAGAAGATCAGCATGCTCCGGATATGATTTTACAATGAAGTACTATAATTCCGACGGCAGCAAAGCAGATTTCTGCGCGAACGGCGCAAGATGTTCGGTGCTTCTGGCATCAAGATCGGGATATTTTAAAGGCAGACGGTGTTCTTTCAAAGCGGGTGACGGGAAGCATGAGGCAGAATTGCTGCCGGGAGATAAAATTAAACTTGAATTAAAGAAACCCGAAGAATATGCGGCGGGATTAAAATTCAAAGGTGTCGGGCAGGAATGTTATTTCCTCAATACAGGTGTAGAGCATGTTGTCTGCTACACTTCTCAAATTGATAAACTCGATGTTAAGAAATTAGGAAGCATTATAAGATATGACAGTAAATTCTCCAAAGGAACAAATGTTAATTTTGTTCAGATAGTAAGTTCCGGAAAGCTCAGGATACGTACATACGAAAGAGGAGTGGAGGCTGAAACCCGAGCCTGCGGGACTGGTATTACTGCAGCAGGCTGGCTTGATATGACACTTACGGGAGATTATACCGAAAGGAAAATAACAACAGCTGACGGAATAGAACTTACTGTCTCATTGGAAAAAGAAAAACTGTTTCTCACAGGTCCGGCGGAATTAGTATTTGAAGGCCGCATTACAGTCTGAAATCGATAAAATACCGTTTATGAATATATTTTGTTTTTTCGTCTGATTTTGCTTGATAAAATTATACAACTCGTTTATCTTTCGACTTTATTTTTGCTTAATTAATATAGAATGAGAAAAAATTAAAAATACGGGAACAAAATGAGAAGTATTTTTAGGATTTGCCTGCTGCTGTCTGTATTCGCGGCGGCTTTTGCCCAGGATAATGACCCAGCGGAATCAAGGGAGGATATCCTATGTAAAGAGGTTGCACAGGACGTCATTAATATTTACAGGAACTGGAGTCCGAAAAGAGATTTTGACATTCTGTATCCCAGGGTAAAAGGCTATGTTGATGATTTCTATTCTGATTATCCTGATTTTAACGAGGAAATTATCAGAAAAGACAAAGTCGACGAGCCTCTCAATGACTACGAAAAAAGAGCGCTTGTTGCGTACAAAGCGCTGAAAACGGACCTTATATTCGAAGAAGTGGCCCGATTCATAACGACAAAAGATTTTTACTGGGGTTATATACCCGATTCTCTGGATAAACAGATAAGCTCGGCCGCACAGAAAGTAAAGGATCATATAAATTCAAAAGAAACCGAGCTCCTTCAGGGTCAGGAAAAACTGGTGTCAGAGCTTCTAGAGGAGACCAGAAGGATAGAAGCCGAACTTTCGGAAATTAAGAATATCACTGATCTGGATGTAGTGAACGAGCTATTGAGCGACGAGCAGTATAACAATGAAATGTTTCAATTCCATACAAGGCTGGACTCTTTAAAAAAGAATGAAGGGCGCGAAGAGATAATTTCAGGTTTGATAAAAGAAAATTATGACAGGATCGAATTTTATATTAGTAAGAAGAAAAAAGATCTTATAGCCCAGAAAAGGGAAGAATACATAGCAACAAGAGAATACTGGATTGAGATGAAGAGAATAACTCTTTTCGACCTGAAGGAAGAGGAAAGCTACAGGTTGAGCGATCTGATCTCAGAAGCTCAGATCCCGATGGTTGAAGAGCTGGGTATAGAGTCATTCGACGTAAGCGACGAGTTGATAAAAAAGATCGGAACAAATGATCCCGAAGCTGAAGATGAGTTTGTTTTTCAGATAAGAAACAAATTCTACAGCGGTCTTACTAGTACTTTCGGCACTTATGTCCTTTATGACGATATTCCTGTATTCAGGACTTTCAGGATGAATGTTCTGATCGGAACACTGATGTTCATGATCCTGTTCTTCTATGTTTTCATCCAGGTGAAAAAAAGCAGAGAGGCGATGTATATCAGGAAGATACCGGGACTTGATGCGATTGATGACGCGGTAGGAAGAGCCACCGAAATGGGTAAGCCTATCGTTTATGATTCAGGACTCGGAGGATATACTCATATAGACACGATCGCGAGTATGCTGATTTTGAAAAGCATAGCTAAAAAAGTAGCCGAGTTCAAAGCCGAGATTTATGTCCCCACCTGCGACCCGATAATCCTTCAGATATCTGAGGAAATGGTCGCTTCGGGATTCCTTGATGCCGGATATCCGGAAGACCATAAAAAAGACAACATTTTCTTTATAGCCTATGATCAGTTCGCATTCGCGGCCGGAGTGGCGGGTATACTTTCAAGGAAGAAACCCGCGACAGCTTTCCATTTCGGATATTATTATGCTGAATCGCTTCTTATCTCAGAAGCAGGTTTTACCGCAGGAGCCATACAGGTCGCAGGAACTACTGCAGTTTCTCAGTTGCCTTTCTT
>JAFGUL010000195.1 GCA_016938535.1 Candidatus Delongbacteria bacterium | reverse complement strand
CTCATCCTCCGCCCATTTATTCGGATCAATAAGAATCTCTAAAGGTGAATTCGCATCTTTCTGCGTATAAAGGATCCACTTTTCGTCATCCGCATTCTTTTTGTACTGAAGAATCCTTTCGCCGTCTAGAACCTTTTGCGGAATGCTCATCTCATCAATCTTCATGAAACCAAGAAGCCTGTCTTTGATCTTATCCCTGAATGGAATTTGTGAAATGTATCTGTCCGTAAACTCGTTCTGAGCCTTATCCCACGCTAGAACTTCGGGATCCTTATTATCTTCCAGCCATCTATAATCATCATTTAACTCAACGCCGTGAAGCACATCTTTAACTACGACTTTTTTCGTTTCCGGGTAATCGAATTTCATTACTTTTCTCCGTTTTAACTTTTTCCGTCTGATTACTTTTTAATCTTCTCCAACTTCCAGTACAGCATAAACGGCATCGGGATTATTTCATCGCCTTTAAAACCGTATTTGACAAGGTCTTCTTTGGGCACGAAGCCGTGCTTCTCGGTGCTGATGCCGGTTGTATTGTAGCCGTACCTGTTAAAAAGATCAGTAAGAGAGCTGAATACTTCTGATTCATAAATTACTTTGTGCATCAGCTCGTAATTGAGTTCTTTTCCTTTGAGCGAAACATGAGTCATCCACTCCTCGGAATCAAGGAAAGCCTGAATGTAGTTGTGCATTATATCGGGGTATTGCAAAGGATAACCGATGTCGGCGGAAGCGAGGCCTATGGCTGCCTGTTTTTCTGCAAGCGTCCAAAGCGAATCTATTGTTTTACACTCAAGCGCAATCGATTCCGGCTTTATGCTTTTAGAATACTTGAGATATGTATAAACGCTGTCCTCCGGTGACTTTCTGAAGCTGAGGACTGAATAATGATCGTTTTTTTCGAGCCTGAGCGAATATTCGGTCTCATTCTGAGTAAATGTTATCTCTGCAAAAGCCGCGGAAATTATTACCGCAATAATAAGATGAGTTATTCTCTTCATACGCTCTCCTTCTTTTTCCCGATAAGCAGTTCCTCGATAGTGCTTATATTATTCAACTTTTCAAGTTTTTTCTCTGTTCTTTTTATCCTGCTAAGCCAATAATTTTCGTCTG
>JAFGUL010000194.1 GCA_016938535.1 Candidatus Delongbacteria bacterium | reverse complement strand
TAGTAAACATGCTAAATATAATCAAACTTATTCGTAATGTCAATCGTTTTCTTCGTCATCTTCTTCTGTCACGAACGGGGCTTTTTCTAATGTAGTAAGCAAATTAGCCTGTGCCGGTTCACTTAATGCCTCCACCCCTCTTAATTTACGCTGAATAGCCTTTGTTCTCGTTCCTATAAGAGAGTCAATATCATTAAGCCCGGACTGGAATTTATTTTGAGCTTTCTGCAAAAGATCTCCGAACTTGGCGAATTCAGATTTGACAGCTCCGAGGGTCTGCCAGACCTCGCTTGACCTCTTTTCGATCGCCAGAGTCTTAAATCCCATCTGAAGACTATTAAGAAGAGCAGCAAGAGTTGAAGGCCCGGTCACGATGATCTTGAAATTGCGCTGGATCTCTTCCAGAAGAGAAGCCTTTCGTACAACTTCTGCGTATATCCCTTCAAAAGGAAGGAACATTATGCCGAAATCCGTAGTGTTGGGCGGATCAATGTATTTTTCACTGATGTCCTTAGCCATTTTTTTTACAGCGTTATCAAGTTCTTTCTGAGCGTTGGTAATCATAGCAGCATCACCCGATTCATAGGCAGTTATAAGAACTTCGTACCTTTCTCTCGGAAATTTTGCATCAACAGGAAGCCACACGCACGTTCCGTGATCATCCTTGCCCGGAAGCTTAATAGCAAATTCGACAAGGTCGGAACTGCCTTTTTTCGTTTTAACATTAGCCTCATACTGATCGGGAGCGAGGATCTGCTCCAGAAGCATCGAGAGCTGGATCTCGCCGATATTACCGCCTGTTTTAACATTGCTTAAAGCTTTCTTCAGCCCGCCCACATCAACTGCGATATTTTTCATCTCGCCGAGACCTTCCTGAACCGCGATCAGCTGCTTACCGACCGTCTCAAATGACTGCTGAAGCCTCTTATTGATAGTCTCCTGAAGCTTCTCATCAACAGTCTTACGCATCTCTTCAAGCTGTTTGTTGTTATCTTCCCTTATATGCTCAAGATTCTTTTCTACCGTTGCTTTGACTTCCTTTACGCTGTCAACCGTCAGCTTATTCAGTTCAGCCTGCCTTTCCGAGAAATCCCCGAACTTCTGACGCAAGAGTGAATTTATCTCTTTCGTATTATCATTAAAACTTTCCTGGAACGATTTTAAGGCTCCGCTCAGCTCTTCCCTGTTCGCCTTTGACATTTCGTTGACCTCAGACCTGTTCCTCTGAAATTCATCCCTGATCGTCCTGTCTGTCTTTTCCGACGAATCTTTTTTCGTTATTATCAGAAATATATTTACTATCACTAAAACGGTTAATATAACAAGCATTGTTTCGATCATTTAAAAGCCTTTCTTTTATTTGTCTGTATTATACGAATTTCCGGCATGAATTTCAATCCGGTTTTTTAATTCTTTTTGCGCGAGATACTACCCAGCCTGCTCAACATTTCTACAGCCTCGACTTCCATTTTCCGCACTCTTTACGATATCACAAACATACTTATAGGCATCAAATACCTGCTTGTCGAACAAAATCCCCTGCTTTAACAACGGCTCTTTTATGTCTAAATCTTTTGAAATTGCACCTACTTTTTCCTGTAATATTTTAACATCATTTTCTAAATGGATAAACCTTTGATGCGTAATTTGGTCTGTATTAATTGCATAACCATTTAAAATATAATTCTTTAAAATATTTGTACTCCATTTCCTAAATCTTATCGCCTTTGCTGAATTTGTCCTATATCCCACGGCAAGAATTATATCAAGGCTATAAAGTTTAACAGGTTTATCAGAATTAGCAAAGTGCATTTTTTGCACATTGGTTACTTTATCTACTTCTTTATCTTTCAAAATATTATTTATATGTCTTGTTATAACAGTTCTGTCTTTCTCGAACAATTCAGAAATTTCGTCCTGCCTCAGCCATACTGTTTCATTACTAAAAGATACTTTTAATTCCAACTCACCGTCACAATATAAAATCAGATTTCTATTCCCACTCATTTAAACCTCCCTGCTCAGTGAATGCGTAAGGCAGATTATAAGAAAATCTAAGATTTGACAGGTGGTCACAGATTGTGACCACCTCATCTTTTTCGACTTGAGTTAGCATAAAACAGAAGCCCGAAGGAAACCTTTCCTTATTTCTTTTCACTGCTTGATTAAGCACCTTCGTCTCTACTCCGTAAAGTTCCGCCAAATCCCTATCAAGCATGACCTGATATCCCCGGATCGAATAGATCTTATTCTTGATCTCCCTTTCAAACTTCTCCAAATCATATTCTGACATAACCGAACTCCGACATTACTTTCCCGCAATATACGACCGGAGGTATGCCAAATAGTGTCATAGCAAGAAATATTTAAAATATTATTGGAACTAAACACCGCCCTTTGTCAAAAATAAAACAGCCTTGCGAGAATAAGTGATGCACCGATGCCTGCTGCATCGGCGAGAAGGGCTGCTTTTATGGCGTGTCTTGTTCTTATGACGCCGACCGCTCCGAAATAGACTGCTATTACATAGAAGGTGGTTTCTGTTGAACCCTGCATTATCGAAGCGAGAAAAGCGGAGTAGCTGTTCGGGTCGTTATTTACGATCTCGGCCATTATCCCGAATGATCCGCTTCCTGAAAGGGGTCTGATTATCGCCAGAGGGAGTACATCGGCAGGTAATCCTATCAATTCTGTGAACGGACTGATGATCTGAGCGAATATTTCAAGTGTGCCTGATGATCTGAACATGCCTATTGCTACAAATATCGCTACCATGAAAGGTATTATTCTGACCGCTGTGCTGAAACCTTCCTTTGCTCCGTCTGTGAGAACTTCATATACTTTTACATTTTTTACATAGCCTGCAAGAAGAAAAAAAGCGATCAGCAGAGGAACTAGCCAGTTTGAAAGTCCTTTAAAGAATATATCGAATGTGATTATATCGGTATTGAGGGTATGATAGATCACAGACACCATTATTATCGCGGTAAAGAGAGCGAATACTGTTACCTTCAGGGCTGAAAGTTTTTCTTTGTCTTCGAGTGTCCGTTCTTTTTTGAATGAGTTTTCTTCTACATTTTCTACATTTGACCTGTCGGTGAAGAATTTACATGCGAGAATTGCAGTTATTGTTGAAATAATGGTCGCCAGTATAGCCGGGATTATGATCGCTGCGGGAGCATCTGCTCCGGCTACGGCTCTTATGGTTATTACGCCGAGAGGAAGTATCGTCACGCTTGAAGTGTTTATCGCGAGAAAAAGCACCATAGAGTCTGTCGCCGTTCCTTTTTTCGGGTTGATCTCCTCAAGTTCCTGCATAGCTTTTATCCCGATCGGAGTTGCAGCGTTCCCAAGTCCGAGCATATTCGCGGACATATTCATAATGATAGCGGAAAGTGCGGGATGTCCTTCGGGTATATTCGGGAACAGTCTTTTCATGACAGGATATATCATTTTAGAGATAAAATTCAGTGCTCCGGCAGCCTCGAGAACTTTCATCAGACCCAGCCATAGAGCCATTGCGCCGATCAGGCCCACAGCGAGAGTTACCGCAGATTTTGCTGAATCGAAACTGGCCATTGTCACATCTTCCATTTTACCGGTAAAAGCAGCAACAGCTACGGAAATAAGTATCATAGCAAGCCATATTATGTTTATAGGGGACGCTTTTTCGTTCATGATGTTTTCTCCAGAATTGTATTTCACGGTAATTATAAGAAATTATTCTAATCTTCAAAACATTTATATTGACAAATTTCAACAAATTAAATAGATTTCGTATTATATGTTAAACACAAGGGAGGATCATTTTGAACAAGCTTATAAAGGTCATTTTATCTTTTTATACACTGATTCTGTCGTTTACTCTCCTGAACGCTCAAAGATCAATAATTACCCCGGTCGCATTACCTGAGAATTTCAGTGCTGTTACTCAGAATTTCAGTTCAATTAATGTCGGTAAATATTCGGTTCCGGCTGTTACGGATATAGACGGTGACGGACTTCTGGATCTGTTAAGCGGAGATCTTTACGGCCGTATAGAATATTATGTTCAGGCAGACAGCGCTTCATCCGAATTTATTCTTGTTGATTCCCTTTTCAATTCTATTGATGTGGGCGGATGGGCTTCTCCTGCATTTACCGATCTTGACGGCGACGGTCTTACAGATCTTCTTATAGGCAACTTTGACGGACAAATATATCATTACGAACAGTCATATACTGATTCAGTACAATTCGACCTTGTTACGGATTTTTTCAATTCGATCGATGTCAGCTTCAATGCCGCGCCTGTTGTTGCTGATATAAACAGGGACGGTCTGTTAGATCTGCTGATCGGGGAAGATTTCGGTCATTTGTTCCATTATGTCCAGAATGTACCTTTCTCGACCGAATTTACTCTGGTCACGGGTTCCTACAATTCGATCGATGTGGGATTTAATGCTGCTCCTGCTCTGACCGATATTGATCTCGACGGCCTGACTGATCTTTTTGTGGGAAATTATGAAGGATACATAAGCCGTTATGAGCAGTCAGATGCGAACAGTAACGATTTTGTTCTGCTGGAACAAAGATTCAATTCTATTGATGTCGGGTACAGATCAAAACCTTTTTTCACTGATATCGACCTTGACGGTTATTCTGATCTTCTGGTCGGTGAGAATGACGGGAATATCAACAGATATGAAATCCAAGCACTTGACAGTCTCGATTTCGGGTCGCTTGCTCTCGGGCAAGAAAGAGTTTATCAGTATATAGCTTCTGTTTCAGGGGAAGCGGATTTTCTCTATATCGGGACCGTGGGCGAAGGATTTGAGATATCCCTTTCAGGCGAAGAGTTTGATTACTGGAACTATGTAGATATCTTCCCTGATTCTCTGGGAATGTGCACAGATACTGTTTTTGTCCGCTATAAACCGATCTTCTCCGGTCAAGTCATAGGATCACTGGAACATTCAAGTTTAGATCCTGAAATTGTT
>JAFGUL010000193.1 GCA_016938535.1 Candidatus Delongbacteria bacterium | reverse complement strand
TTCGAGGGATACTACATTTGTTTTTTCTATCTTTTCACGGTTCTTTTCAGCGAAATCGGTATCCGATGCACAGTGAATAAGCTCGTCTGTATTCTCAGACATATAAATGAATTCGTTATCACTAAGACCGAATTTTTCTTCTTCGAGGCTGCCCTCAAAAATCTTTAATTCCGGATGATCTTGTATGTTCTTTCCGAACCACTTCAGAACAGTGGAGATCCTTTCATAGGCAGACTGATCTTTTGAAGGCCTTGCTAAAATTACGGGAAAGTATCCTTTTTCAAGAAGACCGTTGAGTATGAAGCTGCCCAGAAAACCGGTCGCTCCGGTAAGTAATATTTTTCTTTTCATATCAGTCAATGTACAAAATATGTTCTTTTCTGGTAAATCCCTGATAAAGTGTACATCTGATCCATTTTATTGACGGATTCTGAGCGCTATACCCTTCTATCATCTGAGCTATGGCACCGGCAGCCTGCCTTGCTTTGCCGATCTCTTCAGGATCGTTATGATCTATGTAATAATCGTATTCGAAAACCGCCCGTTTTCCGCAGTCAAGAGGCGTAACAAAGCCGTAATCATGGTTTATCTTAAATTGTTCCCCTATCTTGTTGAAATCTGTATTCATGGCTTCAATTATTTCACTATCCATAGGCACATATACGATTATGGCGAAAACATGCTTTTCTCTCCCCATCCTTGAACTGAGTATTCTAAACTCATTCAGCCAGACAAGATCTGTGAATTCATCCTTTTTGTATGTCTCTTTAAAAAAATCTCTTATATCTTCGGGAAAGAAGGACGATAAAGACTCCTCAGACGGGTCAAGCACAGATTCCACGAGAGGTTTCATCGAATTATCCGAAAGGAACTCGTAAGCAGGTTTATCAGCTGAAAGTTCTTTAATAAGATCTGACCATTCTCTGTCTTTAAAACCTCCCAGGCCTTTGAAAAGCGTTCTGAACATTTCACCGTCAATAATGGGAAATTTCATGCTTTTTACGGCACTTATCGAATATTTATCCCCGATTATCAGAACAAGATGCTCTATTCCGAGATTTTTTGTGAAAACTTCCTTGATATCTTTGCCCAGCTTGACATCAGGCGAAAGGAATGTGGATATATATTCTCCGCCG
>JAFGUL010000192.1 GCA_016938535.1 Candidatus Delongbacteria bacterium | reverse complement strand
GAGAACAGGAAATGTTGATATGCTTGACGGCAGGGACGATATGAGCGTTCTCTGGGATATCAGGGTTGATGACAGCTATAAAAATAAAGGAATAGGTTCAGCACTTTTCGATATTGCGGTCGGTTGGTCAAAGGAAAAAGGGTTCAGGCAGATGAAGATCGAATGTCAGAATAATAATATTCCGGCCTGCAGATTCTATAAGAAAAAAGGAGCTGTTCTCTGCAAAATTGACGAATATGCCTATTATAAGCACGAAGAATTCAGGGATGAAGTTCAGTTTATCTGGTATCTGGATCTATGAGATAAAATAGATTAATTGTGATTCTGAAGATATGGTAAATATTCGATTGTATCGTATAAATAACTTGACAAATGTCCGATGGTGTCGTATATTTAGAGCATGAAAGAACTTCTGTATCAATACAATCCGTGGTGGGAAGATGCCAAGTACTGTCAGGATGTGAAACCGCGAGATAAATATCTCAATCAAATGGTTAAGTATTCCGAAAGTAAGCAGATAATTATTTTAACGGGTCTCAGACGAGTGGGTAAAACTACGCTGATGAAACTTTTTATTAAAAGACTTACCGCTAAAGGAACGGATCCGAAGAGGATTTTATATGTGAGTCTTGACGATTATATGCTTCGGACAAGCAGTATTGTTGATATTATTGATGAGTTCAGAAAGGTCCACAAGATAAAGATCGAGGACAAAATTTACCTTTTCCTTGATGAAGTTACTTACAAAGAAGAATTCCATATTCAGCTTAAAAACATTTATGACAATCAGAATGCTAAAATTATTGCAGCTTCTTCATCGGCATCTCTGCTTAGAGATAACAAAGCCAGCCTTACAGGCAGAGCAGTGACTGTTGAAGTAGAGCCTTTAGACTTGGAAGAATATCTGGAGTTTAAAAACATCAGCATTAAAAACAGGGATATCAAGCTTTATCAGTCTTATTTTCTCGAATATTTAAAAACGGGAGGAATGCCTGAAAATGTCTTAAATCCGGGCAGAGAATATTTGATGAACCTGATCGAAGATATAATTCAAAAGGATATAACAGCCTATCACGGTGTAAAAAACCATCAGATACTCAGAGATTATTTCACTCTTTTAATGGAAAGAAGCGGTAAACAGCTCAGCATTAACAAAATAGCTAATATTCTCGATATTTCCGTTGATTCATCCAGGAGGTATCTGGAGTATTTTCAGGCTTCATATCTCATACATTTGCTGCCGAGATGGGGTAAAACGAACCAGATACTGCTATCATCGAAAAAAATCTATGCGGCTGATCTCGGGATTAAATATTTATTCGTTGGTGAGAGGGATATCGGAAGTTATTTCGAGAATTACATTTATCTTAAATTACGACTGAAGGGCAATTTGTATTATATTCAGGAAAATTCGATCGAGCTGGATTTTTATACCGGCAACAAAGTGATAATAGAATCAAAGTACTATTCTGAACTGAATGAGAAGCAAAAAAAACTCTTTGAAGAATATCCTGCAAAAAAAAGAATTCTGATTGATTCTGTTGAGAATTTATCATTGCTGGATGATCTGTCAATTTATTAAAATGGTAAAATAAAAGGATAAAAATGAAGAAAAAAGTATTAGTAGTAACATGCGTAATCGCGCTTCTTTTAATTGCAGGCTGCACGGCCGGTCCGAACAATGCGATCACCTTTTCGGAATTCACGAAAGAACCTGCAGGTTTCTGGTACGGGATCTGGCACGGGACGATCGCTCCGATAACTTTTATAATTTCGCTTTTCAGCGATAACATAGGCATGTATGAGGTCTATAATAACGGCGCATGGTACAATTTTGGGTTCCTGCTCGGTGTCGGCGGCGTATTCGGCGGAGGCGTAAAGGGAGTTTTCTAATGTGGGTTTCAAATAAAAAGGGGTTTTTATGTTAAAAGAAGTTGAACTGGGACCAAAACAGAAGTCAGCTGTCGCTGCAGCGGTAACTGTACTTTCGATCTTTATTATCGTTCTTTTTGCAGGATCGGTTATATGGGGAATTGTTTCGCTAATAGGCACATTTCAGAATGTGTTTTTCCCGCCTGTGGTAGCAGGGGTTATCGCTATGCTGGTTCGACCTTTCTACAACTGGATATTCAGACTGGCGGCAAAGAAACATACGATAGCCCTAATCCTGTTCTTTCTGTCAATAATGATCCCTGCCTCTGCCGCACTGTGGTTTTTTGGAAGCATGATCGTTGATCATTTAATTCAACTGATCGAGGATATGCCTGCAATTATAGATTCTGTTTATGAAAATCTAAGGTCTTACTGGCCCAGAATTGTGGATATTGCGGATAAATATGAAGTCAAGGAAGGACTGACTTCAATGATCGGAGAACCGGTTCGCACGGCAGCTGATGCTCTCGCATTCACAGGTGAAAGTATTTTCGATTCGCTCAAAATATTGTTCAGTTATTTTGCAGGTTTACTGACATGGGCGGTTCTCCCTGTCTATCTGGCATTTTTTCTTATCGCTGAACCTTTCGTGTCAGAAAAGATCGGAGATTTTCTTCCTTTTTTGAAGAAAAAAACAAAAGAAGATGTGATATATCTTTTCGATCAGTTCAACTCGATACTTGTAACTTTTTTTCGCGGTCAGATAATAATCGCACTGATTCAGGGATTGATGTTCGCCGCAGGTTTTGCTGTCGTAGGCCTTCCTTACGGTATTACAATAGGTATGATGCTGGGATTTCTGAATATAGTACCATATTTGGGCAGTATTGTTGGACTGGCCGTAGCTGTTCCTCTCGCATATTTAAATCCTGACGGCGGATTGACTCAGGCATTTTTGGTAGTCGGAGTATTCAGTGTTGTTCAGACTATTGAGGGATATCTTTTAACACCAAAGATAATGGGAAACAGAACGGGACTGCACCCTGCACTTATAATATTCGCAATGTTCTTCTGGGGTGTCGCTCTTAACGGTATTTTGGGCATGATCCTTGCGATTCCTCTGACTGCTTTTGCAGTAGTTTTCTGGAGACTTCTAAAGAAAAAATATATAAAAGAACTTTTATAATTTCTTATGTCTGAGCAGCAGAGAGCTCGTAACGACGCTTACCGAGCTTAATGCCATCGCGGTTCCTGCAAGCATCGGATTCAGAAGCCAGCCTGTCCACGCATAGAAAACTCCGGCTGCGACGGGAATTCCGAGGACATTGTAGAATAAGGCCCAGAACATATTGAGCCGGATCCTGTTCATCGTCAGCCTGCTTAGTTTGATCGTTTTTGAAATGTCGCTAAGGTCATTACGCATAAGAACTATATCCCCAGTTTCGATGGCTACATCAGTTCCCGATCCCATCGCGATCCCGATGTCTGCCTCAGCGAGTGCGGGGGAGTCGTTTATCCCGTCTCCGACCATTGCCGTTGTACCGGATGTTTTTATTTTTCTGATCAGATCAGCTTTGTTTTCAGGCAGAGTATTGGCATAAACTTCATCTATTCCGAGTAATTTAGCTATGTGATCGGCAGTTGTTTTATTGTCGCCTGTTATCATTATGACTTTAAGGCCGGAGTCTTTGATATCTTTCACTGCTTCGGCTGCGGATCCTTTAACATCGTCGGCTATGGCTAATATGCCGAGAGCTCCGTTACTGTCAGCGAGAGTCACCACCGTTTTTCCCTCGTTTTCAAGTTCAGATATCTTATTCTGATGTTCGGTTATATCAATTCCGTTTAGTTTCATGAGTGTGCTGTTGCCCAGGAAGTATTGGTTTCCTTCGATCTCTCCGGTAATTCCGTGACCCGATACCGCCTTGACATCTTTTGATATGTAGAGTATCTCTCCCTGTGCGCGGTCAAGGATCGCCTTCGCAAGGCTGTGTTCGCTGTGCTTTTCTAAGGAGGCGGCCGTTACGAGAGCATTTATCGAGTCGCTCAGGCTGACAATGTCAGTCACTACGGGATGGCCGACGGTCAGGGTGCCTGTCTTGTCAAAAACAATGTTTTTTAGGCTGTGTGTGGTTTCAAGGGAGTCGCCGCCTTTGAAGAGGATGCCGTATTTCGCGCCGAGGCCGGAGCCGACCATGATCGCCGTAGGTGTGGCGAGGCCGAGCGCGCAGGGGCATGCCACTACGAGAACAGAGACGGCCGTCATTATGGCGAAATTGAAGTTCTGTCCG
>JAFGUL010000191.1 GCA_016938535.1 Candidatus Delongbacteria bacterium | reverse complement strand
TTGTCGGACATAGACATATCGTCATAGGAGAAATCAGAATTGTTAGCCGACTGATTCTTCTGATGAGAAGCGATCTTTCTTACTCTATTGGTCCTGTTGGAATAAAACCAGATATCGTCGCCGTCATTAAGCATCAGCACCTTCATTCCCTGAATCCTTTTAGGCTCGATATATTCCATAAGCATCTTCTCATTGCCATTCTTTGCATAAGCTTTCATGACCGATGTCCTCACAGTTCCGTCCGCACGGTAAACTTCCTCTGTATTGACCGAGACCATAGTCTTAAAATTATCGTTAGCCTCGCTCTTGTCGAGTATTTCGTCAACGGTTAAAGAGAAAAGCGAAGCTGTCATTAGCATGATCAGAAATAGCATTTGGGCTTTTATCATAAATTACCTCCATCCGGTTTATTACTTTTACCGTTCTTCCTCATTTTATCCCTGAGAGATATAAGCGCAGGCAGGAGAAAGGCTGAGCTGATGAAGCATGAACCCACACCGAGAACGAGAACGATGCCCATGCTTGCGAGCCCTCTGTGCGTGGCAATTCCGATAGAACCGAAACTTATCATTGTCGTGAGTGATGTGAGAAGTATTGCCTTTCCTGTGAATTTTGTTACTTTGTCTATTGAATTTCTTCCCTCGATCATGTAGCGGTGAAGCATGTGCACACCGTCGTCTATGCCTATTCCGATTATTATGGGCAGAGCCATGTAGTTATTGATATTGAGTTTCATTCCGAAAAGATACATGAGCCCGAGCATCCAGGTGGAACCTATAGCAAGCGGCACGAGTGCCATTAGCGTATACTTGAATGACCTGAAATCCAGCGTCAGGAGTATTATGATCACTATCGTCCCCAGAAGTATGGACATGGAACCTTTTTCTTTCATGATGTCGATAAAAATAAGCATGAGTACCGGCAGTCCGGTTATGTGTTCGTCTATCAATGAAGTCTGTTCATGGAATCTTTTCAGGTTCCTTTCCTCCCATATATTGTTCTTCGGATAGATCGATATGAGAAATCTTCCAGTCTCTTGGTTGTAGTATCTCTCTTTTATATTCGAAGGAAAAGTTTCAAAGGAAACGATTGTAGTATCGGAAATATTATAAAGCAGTTCACGAAGTTTTGGCACATAAGCTTTTTGAAAAGCGGCGAGTTTTTCAGCTGCATTATCTGAATTTATGATCCTTTCACGGAATTTTAATATCTTACTGTCCTCGTCTTTTTTTCCCACGATCTCATCTGTCTTGGTCACTATCTTATTAGACTCGCCCTTACTCATTACTGAAAGTTCGCCTATCTCCACAAAATTAAAATGAAGCCTTTCAAGTTCGCCTGCTATCATATCTATGTCATCCTGATCATATTCTGATCTGACCTTGAGATCTTTGATCCTTTCTCTGTATTCTGCAAGAAATTCCTGGTTCCTGCGCTGCTCTTCTTCAGGCTGAAAGAACTCTGTCACGCATTCAACTCTTCCGATCAGACCTGTTCTGTCCGCGAGTTTTTTTATCTTCTCTACCTTTGACCTTGCGCTGTCTAAACCTGTTACGGTAAACATTGCAAAATCCGGTGATATCTCGAATTTATCTATTATCTCGTCCTGGGCAAGTATAGCCGGCATACCTTCCGGCTCAAGTTGAGTCATATCATACTCATACTCCAGCTTGTTCGCGCCGTAAATTGAAAGAACCGTGAGAATTATACTTACTGCTATAACAGAAATTATATATGATGTGTGGTTCGAAAGTTTACCGATATTTTCCATGAAGTGGAACTGCATGAATTCGGATACAGCATGCAAAGGTTTAAGAGCGGCTATTTTCTTCACAGTCTCGTTAAGCGGTTTTATTAAAGGTTTTTTTCTGCTTTCCCTTACTATGAGTGCAGGCAGAAGTACGAACATGGAGGCAAGTGTCATCATAATTCCAGACCCCATCGCAAACCCCATCTCGCCGAACGCCCTGAACCCGAGAAATATAAGCGTGAAAAAAACCATTGCCGTCGTCAGGCCGCCGGTCAGAACCCCGTTGCCTACTGTCTGATACATGGTATCTATGGCATCTTCGGGATCTTTACCGTGATCGAGCGCATCTCTGTATCCTGAAAGAAAATGAATAGCAAAATCTATTCCCAGCCCGACGAGCATGACGCCGAAGGCGGCGGACATTGTGTTAAGATAGTGAAGTGTTACCGCAAGAAGCCCCGCTACCCATACTATCGAGACCGTGAGCGTCAGAATAGAATAAAGAGGAAATTTCCATGACCTGAATGAGCTTATCACTATGAGCATCACTATAAAAAGTGCTGCTACTGTTGACCACCCGAAATCATTAATTATTGCCTCCTGCTCCTGATATCCTATGATGGGGGTACCGGCAAGTGCGAATTCGAGGTCGGGGAAACGCTCTTTGATGTCTTCCATCTTTTCTGTGATCATTTCGCTCAATATAAGCAGATTATCAAAATCGTCAGTACTGACTGTGGGCACGATGCTCATCAAAAGCATTTCTCTGTCCGGGGAGAACATATATTCGTCGCCGATCACAAGCTGTTCTGCGCTTTCTTCCGCTATAACGGTATCGCCTGAGACCAAGAACTTATCAAAGGAATTGATGAAATTAAATATGTTGTTCAGACCTGTTACCGCCTGAGCCTCTCCGTCGATCGAGCTCAAATTATCACTGTCGCCCACGAATTCAGATTCGAAATTGTCATTTATGTTCCGGAGTATCCCGGCGAGATCAAGATCCGCATACATTTTTACGAAATTCTTAAGGTCTTTATTTTTCTGAATTATCGCACCGTGCTTCCTGAAAAAATCAACATCCAGCTTTGAATCTATCCTTTTAACAAAATTTACTGTATCGTTTTCGGTGTTGAGATGTTTTACGACCGCAAATTCCCCGGCAATGGTTTCAGAGGCCTCGATCATTCTCTTTTTATCTTTGGCTTCGCTTTTTATGGTGACCATGATCTGGGCATCCGAGGTAAAATCCTTTATGATCCTGTTGAATGATTCTACCTGAGGAACATCCGAAGGCATCATATCGGCGAGCTGGTTCTTTATCCCGAGTCGCATAGTAAATAATAGCTGAAGAACAGTGACGGCAATTATAAAAAGCAGTACCTTGCCGTTATGCCTGATTATCAGTTTTGAAAGATTTTTGTAGAGTTTTTCTCTCATTTTTTTTCCGGAATTTATGATTGAACCGCACTTTGTGCCCTTATTAGGTCTCGTAGGGTTACTATACCGCATATATCACCGCTCTCCCTGCCGAAAACCACAAGAACATAAAAATCGAACTCGATAAATCTGTTCCCGATCTCTTTTAAAGTCTCGTTGGAATAACATATACCTGATTTATGGACCGGAGGTAATTGGCCACTTTCAACAGATTGTTTCATTTCCTCTCTTCCGAGAATACCTTCCAGTCTGCCTTCTACGATAAGTGGAAAGGCCTTATAAGGATACGAATCCAGACATCTTTCTATCTCTCTGACATCCAGTCTGGAAGCGGATGCGATCTTAGGATTCATAATTACAGATATCGGAAGGTTCTGCCAGCTCTGAATGTCAACAGGAGGTTTGATCTTATGATATTCATGACCGTCCTGAACTAAAAGAGCTTCGTAGAAATTCATGCCGGAAGTTCTTCTCGCAATTGACTGACTGATTATTATTCCTATCATGAGCGCAGGCACAAGTTCGAACTGGTGGGTCATTTCAAAAACAATGAGCATTGAAGTAAGAGGTGCATGAAGAAGCGCTCCAAGATATGCGCTCATACCTACTGCGGCAAGAACGATAAGATCGGCTGGGGTTAACGGCAGCCATATGTCTGCAATGCCGCCGATGAAAAAACCGCAGAAAGCACCGATGAAAAGTGAGGGGGCGAATATTCCTCCGCATCCTCCGAAACTGTAGCTTGCAAAAGTCGCTATCAGCTTACCGGCCACCAGGATCCCGGCTATCCTCCATCCGATCCTGTTGCTCATAGCTTCGGAGAGATCCTGATACCCCAGACCGAAGATCCCAACTTTATCCGTAATGAGAAACACTGTTACTCCCACAGCCCATGTGATAAGCCCTCCGAAAAGAGGAATAAGCCAGCCCGGAATTCTTTTCTGTTTTTTCAGTCTCATCCTGTTCTCGAGAGTGTATCTCTGATAGAAAACTGCAAGATAGGACGAACCGAAGGCTACAAAAGGCACTACAAGATAATGGAACCAGCTTATATTCTCAATTGAAGGCAGAGAGAAAGAAGGCTGCCTTCCGAGAATGGCATAGACTACAAATGCTCCGATAACAGAAGATATTACCACTCTTCCGAGATACCTGTTGTTAAAATCACCTACTATCTCCTCAATAACAAAACTTATCGCCGCAAGCGGAGTGTTGAATGCGGCAGCCAGACCTGCGGAAGCTCCTATCAGGCTTGAAGCTCTTCTGTCGTTCTGTTTTACACCGAGAAGATTGTTAAGATTGGAGGCGACACCGCTTCCGATAAAAACTGACGGCCCCTCTCTTCCGAGACTGTTCCCCCCTGCTATACTTAGAACACCTGCAAAGAACTTCACGATAGTGGGTTTTAGAGGTATTCTTCCCATTTCTTTCCAGTATGATGACTTAACCTGCGGAATACCGCTGCCTGCTGCTTCAGGACTGAAAACAAAAAGAAGAAATCCCACAATAAGCGATGTTACCGATATCATTAAAAAACTGGCTACGACAAAATAGAGTTTGGATTCTTCAGCGAACTGAAGATAAGTCAGGGCAAAGATCTTCTTTATTATGAACATAAAAATAACAGCTGAAAAAGCGGCGGCCATACTCAAAATACAGGTGACTATAACAGGTCTGGTATTATCTGGCATTTTTTGTATTAATTCCTGCGTATATCTCTTATAATTATTAAACATTTAATTATCGCCCCGGTTTATAATATCTTTAGGATTCCATTCCAGTCTGAAGCTGTATGATCTGCTTTAGTTCCGTTCAGATCGTCGTCTCTGAATCCTGTGAAAAGAATTGATCTCATACCCGCGTTCCTTGCGCCCTCAATGTCTTTTGCCTCCCGGTCGCCGATGTGGATCATTTCAGAAAATTTGCTCCCGGTAATTTCTGCAGCCTTTTCAAAAGCTCTTTTATCAGGCTTTGAAAATCCCGTCTCATCTGAAAAGACCCCGTATTTGAAACAGTCGAGCAGGTTTTGTCTTTCAAGAGCTTTCCTTATCTCTCTTCCGGGCTCGAAACCGGTATCGGAAATTATTATCAGATCATATTTATCAGATAGGACCCTCAAAGCTCGTGAGATCTCAGGTTTTACCTCAAAGTATTTCTCGGGAACGAGGGTTTCGTTATACCTGACAAGCTCGTCAAAATGATCTTTATCAAGTTCAAAGGATATCAGTTTTTCTATATGCCTGAACATCTCGGGAGTTGTGGGGGTACGGAACTCTTTATGCCAGAGATTCTCAAAATGCTCATAAACCGAACGCATGAGCATGAAAGCAGTATCATAGCTTATATCGTAATTCTTATAGATCCCGTAAGAATGATCCACTCTTTCTTTAAATATCTCGTCATCGAAAGGATAGTACGCTATCGTATCCCAGAAATCAACAGTAACAGTTTTAAAAGACATTGTTTTCCCGTTTTTATTTTATGGTTAAATATATGCAAAAAAAATTATACTATCAAGCATACAATTTGCTTGCGATTTTAACTGTTTTATGATAACTTAGAGGCAAAAACCGGGGTAGTTAATGACCGAACCGATATTTCATATAGGCATAGACCTTCACGGAACTCTGATCACGAACGATGAATTCCTGGCTGAAGGTTCAGAGGAAACTTTAAAAGAACTTCTCGGATCAAAACCTGAGAATATCAGACTTTATATCTGCACAGGGAACGATCTGAGCTTTCTCAAAAGGAAAATACCGGGTATTCTTTCATATTTTGACGGTGCCGTGCTTGAAACAGGATGCGTAGTTTCCGAAGATATGGAAAATGAAGAGATAATCGTAACGCAGAATATCGTTGACCAGATAAAAGATCTTGAAAACACTCTAATAGACTGCGATTATCCCGAAGTTTATAAATTCGGCAGAAGATTATCCACTATAAGCATGTTCACAAAATACGGCAGCCCTCTTGAAGATTTTTATCAGAAAATATCAGACGAGTTAAAATATATTGATTATGCAAGAGTCACAAGATCCAGTGTGGCTGTGGATATAATCCCTTCGAAACACGATAAATTTAACGGGCTCGAGTTCTTCGGTAAAAGCAAAGATGTGTTCGTAGCAGTAGCTGATTCTTTAAATGATCTTGAATGGCTGAAAAAAGCTGACCTGCCCTTCATGCCCGGCAACTCTGACCCTGTGACGGTAGATATCCTTTCAAAATTCAAAGAGAAAAGATCTGTAGGTGAAGCTTTAGACAGAAAAAACTTTTATATAAGCGGGAAGGATCAGACATTCGGCGTCATAGAAATCCTTAAGAATATTTTTGAGAAATATAAATCACTTAATTAGCTACTCATCAGCTTTGTCGAGCAGAAGACCCGCAGCCTCAAGATCTATTTTTTTATCGCTGATATACACATTCATATCATCACTAAGATCTTTCCTGATAATATCAACAAGACTTTCCTGCCTGAACACGGAACCGTGAAGAACAACGCAAGGCGAACTTCCGCCGATAAGCTCAGAACAGTCCCTCACAAGTTTGATCAGTTCCTCCGCACCCCGTTCTAAAATTTCAGACGCTACAGGACATCCTTCTCCTGCTGCATTGAAAACAAGCTCTGAAGCAGAAGATACGACTGATCTCGGATCCTTTCTGTATATCAAATTGAAAATTTCATCTATCTCTTCTATGCCGTAATGCTTTTTTACCATATCTTCGAGGACTGTTTTAGAGCCCGGATGATAAAATGAGGTCAAAGCTGCTTTCACAGCCTCTTTTCCGAACCAGAAACCCGATCCCGCATCGTCGATCAGGTAACCGAAACCGCCCGTCCTGAAGATCTTTCCTTCTTTATCTTTTCCATAGCATATACTGCCTGTTCCCGATATCAGAAGAAGTCCCGGTTTTTTGTCAAAATAAACCTTGAGTGCAAGCAATGCGTCTGATTCGAGTGAAAATGATCCGAGTGAAACATCATAACCCAGAGAGGCTTTTTTGAAAGTCCGGACTAGTCTCTGTTCGCATTCTCCCGAAGATATTCCCGCAAAACCGGCCTTAATTTTTATTTGCGACCCTGACCGGTTAAGTTCTTTGATCTTTATAAAAAGGTCCCTGAAAAGCAAAAACACTGTATTCTCGAACTCACTGCCGTTAAGAAAGTTAGAAGGTCCGTAAATATGTGAAAATATTACTCTTCCTTCTTCGTCCAGTGCGGTTACGGAAGTTTTTGTTCCCCCGCCGTCTATTCCCGTATAAATTGTATTCATCAGTCTTTCAGATAACCGTTAATGTATTCAACTTTCTGCATTATCAGCATAACTCCCCTTCTGCCCGGAAGAGTTCCGATTATGTTATTGACCTTCCTTATCACATCGTTTGCATTTTCTGACGGGATAACCGCGAAGATCACTTTATGGAATTTTGTTTTCCTCTCACTCCAGATCTTCCCGAAAAATGCTTTTGATCCTATAAAATTCTTTGCGTCATAACCGTCAAGGACTGAAATATCCCTGTCCTCTATTAAGGATAATATTTCCATGATCTCAAGGAATTTCTTTTGGTTCTGACAGAATATACGGACTATAGAATACTCTTCCTTCTGCTTTCTGTCTTTAGATACGGGAACTGCGTATTTAAGGAATTTGTCCCTTACTGCCACTGAATTCAGCTGTAAAAACATCTCGTCTATCGCTTCAGGCTGTCTTAAAACAGCAGATATCTCTGATAAGAAACGGATATGCAGATTCCTCTTTTTTTCGGGCGCGATAATAAAAGCGGCTATCTTTACCGGTTTTTCATCTGAGGATTCAAAATCCGCTCCGTTCGGATAGAGAATAAAGCCTATCACAAAATCATCAATGTTAGGTAAAGCGCAGTGAGGAATGGCAATATTGTTCCCGAAACCTGTCGTTCCGATCTCTTCCCTGTCTCTCAATTTTCTTAAAACTTCATGAACTGTATGCCTGTCTTCTCCGATGTTCTTCACGGTAAGTTCAGCTATGTCTTTCAACACTTCAGCCTTTGACGGAGTTCCGGTTTTGATCTCTATAAGTTCAGGTTTAATATATTCAGATATATCCATCGTGACTCCATATCATTATTATAGGGAAATCTAAACAAAATCGGTTTATTCTTCAAGTCTTTTTATTTATATTACACAGCAAATAATCGGAGTCATAAAATGAAGATACTTCTCGCGACACACAATAAGAACAAAATAACAGAGATCAAACAAGCACTGAAAGACACAGATCACCTGATACTTTCTCTGGAAGATTTCCCAGAACTTCCCGATGTGCTCGAAGACGGTGACACCCTGGAGCACAATTCACT